>JAWSUM010000117.1:4798-7935 GCA_033549165.1 Methanolobus sp. | reverse complement strand
GGATACCAGGGGCAGGGCATTGGCAAAAAACTGCTGGACCACTGCAAATCCCTGTATCCGAAGCTGGAACTGGGAGTTTACACGAAAAACACATCGGCGGTCGGTTTTTACAGGAAGAACGGTTTCATGATCAGAAAAGAGCAACTCAATGAAGATTCCGGCTTTATGGAGTACGTCATGTCGTGGACAAAAGAAGGAGAAGAAGAACAACTTTATCATTTCATTGACAACATAGAGAACCTGCCCGGATTAAATAAAAGTGTGTAAACACACCTGAACACTAATTCTTACGCACTGATACCAAGCTGACCTGACCTTGCAAGAACGGCTCCCTCTATGATGTCCGTAAGGCTGTCCCGTTTGATATCCGTAACAGCTGCAAAGACCGTGAACATGTTGCGGTCCGTGCTTTTGGAACTGACAACCTCTATCTCTGGATGGTCCCGGTAGGATGTCACACTGACCCTCAGGGCTACGGATCCTGTCTGCAGGAACATTTTCAGGTGTCCCAGGAATCCGGGGTTCAGGTCAAGGATGCTGCCTTTGATGGAATGCATGACTTCCAGAGCCAGACTTGTGGCTGCCTCCCGGCCCAGGGAAGTTTTGATCGCATAGGAATCGGCATAACTACTGACATTGAAGTGATTGAAATCATCATCTCCGATAGCGCACGTGCCGGATGTGTTTACTTTTTCAGACTCCGGTGCCTCCGGCACCGATCCCTTCAGACCTTCCTCGTCAGAAAGTGTCGACCTGAAACCGGATTCCAGTATATCCGCCACATCCGTGAATGTTTCATCCTCTTCCTTCAAGGACAACACATAGAAATGTGCACATGAATTTATTCTTTTTACTGAGGCTTCAATCTCTGCGAGTTGTTGTGGGTTCAGTAAATCCTTCTTGTTCAGGAGAATGACATCGGCATTCTCCATTTGCCTGATGATGGCATCCTGTGAGTGTTGCATAAGGTCTCCAAATTTACTGCCGTCGATAAGTGCTACAATCGGACCCATAATCACCTCGGGACCGAAATTCATTTTCTCGATCTGCTCCTTTACCCGGAGAGGAAAGGCAACTCCCGTGGGTTCGATAAGAAGGATATCAGGATCGTATTGTGCCTGTACCAGGGATATATTTCCTTCCAGGGCATACCTGAGGGTGCAGCAGATACAACCCCGCGGCATTTCCTTCGATTCAAGACCATTCTCACTGATAACATGCCCGTCGACACCCACGTCACCGATGTCATTTACGAGCACGGCTACACTGTACCCTTTATTTTTAAAGTGTTTTCCCATCCTGATGATGGAAGTTGTCTTACCACTGCCCAAAAAACCGCTGATGATGATAATTTGCATGCAAGTCCTCCGGTTCCGATATTATAATTATGCGATTTCAAATATCTCAAGGGATTTAAAATAAAATAATTCAAAGCTGGCAGTCACTGCTTCCCGTGTCACAGCCTGTCAGATCATGATCATAAATGTCATCCATCTCTTCATGAGAATGTTCATTCTCATGTTCGTGGTCATGCTCGTGGCCATGCTCGTGATCGTCTTCATCATTATCATGATTGTGGTGGTGGTGATGGTCATGATCGTGCGGGTCATGCAAACGCTGGGACATGAAATTTCGCTTACTAAAAGCCCGTTCCACATTCCCGTCAACCAGACCGACAAGCTGACCCTCGTTCAGACCGGAGACCGCAGTGAGGATCTTGAACCTTGAACCCGAATTCGCAGCCGTTTGTATGATATTCATTTCAGGGATTTCAGAATAGGAAGTTATGCTTATTTTTACGGTTTCATCAGGAGCTTCCAGGAACATCTTTATGTGTCCCACGAATTCAGGACTTAGTGTGATAATTTCGGATTTGACCCCCTCGGCGATCTCCATGGAGATCAGTCTGGCAGTCTCGCTATCGATGTCCTCTTCCAGTATCTTGTAGTCGTTTGCATAGGAAGCAAGCCCCGAGGACCGGCTGTCATAGTGGGGGTGGTGGGTGTGTGCAGTTTCTTCAATTATCTCTGCTTCGGAGTATTCGGAACTTGCTGCCGCCACATATCCCTTTCCGGAGTAATCGGTAACTTCATCAATGCCCGATTCCGGAACGATCAGCTCCAGCAATTCGGAAAACCCTGCATCCCCGATCCTTGAAGACATTTTGATGACCGTTGCCCCAGGATTTAACTGCTGTACCGATTCCTCGAGGATGGAGAGCTTTATAGGATCAAGCAGGTCTGTTTTGTTGATCACCAGGATCTCGGCGTCTTCGATCTGCCTCATAGCATAGAGTTTTACTGACTTCATAATATCCTTGAAACGACTTCCGTCTATCAGGGTTACGAGGGGAGCTACCCTTACGTCATCCCCAAAGTTCATCAGTTCAAGTTCTTTTTTGATTACATTCGGGAAAGCAATCCCTGAAGGTTCCACAATGATAAAATTCGGGTTGTAGGAATTGCGAAGTTCAGTCAACGTGGCTTTCATGTTGACCTTCAGCGTACAGCAGATGCACCCGTTCGTGATCTCCTTAGTATCCAATCCATATTTGGCAATCAGATCACCATCAATACCTACCTCTCCGATCTCGTTGACTATTATGGCGACTGTATGACCCCGTTCGGCAAGCTCCTTACCTACATTAATGACAGTTGTTGTCTTTCCGCTACCTAAAAAACCACCAATGATAATTGCATCCATCTTGTACTTCTCCTTAATAAGAGTATGGAAAATAGTATTATTTCATTGCATATAAACTTATGTAAAAATTTGTAGTATGACCAAAGATAGGAAGTTCTGACCTATAAAGCCTGATACAAAATTAACCATCATCAATAGACACTATTATGAGAAATATACTGCATAGATTCCAGCATAATTGCAAGAAGATCGGTTACATGCCAAATATGAACAATAAGATAAAACTATCCAGCTGGCAAATAAAATGAATGCTATAGCCATTATACATAAATAATCAAATTAAATTTCAAATGTAACAAAAGTTGTACATATACCAAACGTGACAGGTACATGAATATCCAGAGAATATTTTGCCCCCCAAAAGAGAGGAAATACGGAATCAAGACAATCCTACCTTTTCATTCTTCAAGTAAGCAAGAGTTATAATCCCGGAC
>JAWSUM010000117.1:0-4788 GCA_033549165.1 Methanolobus sp. | reverse complement strand
CAGAGTTGTTAAGGAGAACTGCACTGATACTGAACTAAATGTTCAATATAATTGAAATCCAAACTTTGCAGAAATCCTTCTAATTGCGATTTTAAAGTCAGCATTTTTAATTACTGAAATTCTTTCTGTCAGGTTGCATAGTCAGAAATTCTGAATAACTCAAAATATCCAGGACGGTCCCGGCAAAGCCAGCACACCCCGAAAAGATGAACGAAAGTAATCCGCCACCTATCCCCTCAATGCAATAGTCCGGGGTACAGCAGCGGAGGAATGTGCCGCCTTTGGCAGGTTGTTGTGTTATTCTTGTTTGTCAATGGTTTTTAGTAGAACTAACAGAAACACGAAGACGCTAAGACGCAAAGTTAACGTTCCTTGCGTTTTCGCACCTTACGTTAATATGTGCAAAATAGGATTTTTATAGACCCTATCCCAGGATACGAACTTATCAGAAAACAACGGCACTAAACCAAAAAAATAAAGCACAAGCCGGCCGGTACCGACATGGTCGCCGGGCTTTTCGCCAAAATAGCACTGTTCACAGAGACAGGAGATCATTTTGCCCTTGCTTTCTGCATGGGTCCTTCGTGTATCTTCTCCAGGGCCTCCAGCATTTTCTCTAGGTTTGCATAGGGGATACCTACGATCATCTCTTCATTTTCGATATCCGTGGACCGGCGGCACCCGTAACATCCGAGACTCATGTTCATTCTACCAGTAATCAGGGGAATGATCGTGGAATCCACACATGTTGCCTGGAAAGATGCCGTACTGAAAGCCTGCCTGCCTCCCTCGAAGTAGGTGGCTGCCGGAACCAGCCAGTAGAGAGTCTCAGGAAGGTCCACCAGGACCACCACATCAGGTTCGAAGCCGAACTCTTTCAGCGGACCTACAACCGTGGCAATAGTACTGCTCTCTTCTAACTCGGAACGCTGACTGATCATATTTACGGCTGCACGGTTGCATTCGAACATACCTATATTCGTATGGAATTCCCCTGTTTTTACCTTCTCGGGAATCAATACCAGACCTAAGCTTGAAGCACCTACGACACATGCATGTTTGTCAGCAGGGATCACAAACGATTCACCTTTCCTTGCCCTCATGATAGACTGGCAGTGCCTGATGTTGTTCTCCGGTTCCTCGAATCCTTCCGGGATCTTTTCTCCTTTTTTAATGATCCTGACTGCTACAGGCTCATACTTAAGGCCAAGTAATTTAATAAGCTTATCAGATATTTCTGCATTTTCCATTGATATGTTCTCCCTAAAATCCATACTTCAGATTTATCCGTTACATTTATCAATCTTTCTGAATGCAAGAAATACGGGAAGAAGTGACATCTGGAACATAGGATCAACATGCAGTATAAGCGATCATGAGAACAACGGAAAATATCCCGCAACCTTAAACAGAAAGAAGTAAAGCAAGGCCCAACCCTGCTTCACGAAAATAGAGTTTTACTGTATTAGTTTTAATTGAACATTGCCTTGGCAGCTTTAACCGTGTCCTGCAACTTGTCAACAGGAACACTCATTATCAGTTCCTCATCCTGTATCTGCGTGTAGCTGCGGCTTCCACTGCAACCGATGGTCACACCTGCCTCTCCACTCAGGTAAGGCAGTGCAACACCATCACCGCAAAGGCTCTGCTTTCCTGCAAAACTTGAGTTGATCCTTCCGCCTTCAGTATGAAGTACAGCCTGGGACAGCTGCATTATTTTCTTGGGCCGGGCGACAAGGACGATTACATCAGGTACGAAGTCCACATTTTCAAGAGGAGCGTACATTATCGCCTTTACAGAATGGGGGTCGACGTGAGGGATCTTGTCCATGGTGTTCTTTGCCGCTTCAAGGCTGCCGAAGTGGTTCAGTTTAAAGTAGAACTCACCGCTTTTGAGCTTCTCGCCCATCTCGCCAAGACCCATGACAGCAGCACCGCCTTTACACTGATGCTCATCCATGGTCGTGTAGAAGCTGGCACCGGTCCTCCTCACATTGTCCACCATCTGGCAGTGCCTTGTGGCTTCCCCAAGTTTTTGCATATCCTTTGGGATGTTCTTTTCATCGGTAACAAGACCAACTGCCACGGGGGACGTTTCCAGGCCCAATGTCTCGATAAGTTCTTTGCCAAGTTTGTTGATTTCCTCGATTTGCATTTTTTAACTCCTGATTTTATTATTCCATAGTTTCATCTTAATATCTTCACGGGTGTGTATGAATCATACACAACTGTAATATATAAGGCTTTTCAGACATATCCTGTGCCTAACATATCCACCTGGAAGAAATAGAATGACTATAATAAGCCTGACTAAAACAAACGCAAATCACGGCTCTGTAGAAAACCTATTCCTTGCTTCAATTTTCACCCAATATCTTAAAAAGAATAAGTTTGTTGATACAGCACTAGCTGTATCAGGAAACTCACATTTAGAGATATGATAAAGGTTATTTAAAAGAGCCACTTTTCGAGACGAGTCATGCTATGATCCCTCAAACAAAAGTGACAGCCGATGATGTCCATACCTGGGATGAAATTAATACAATAATGGATAAAATAATTATATATATTATGTGCAACAATATCACATTATGTTCAATGAATGTTTCTTTTGTGGCCAATCTTTTGGGTATGAAGCACTAGATGAACGTTATCTTCACAGAGTAGGCAGATATTTAGTGTGCTACAATTGCATAACTGAACTTGGAGACGCATTAAGGCTCAGTATTATCATAGAAAAAGAAGATACTGAAGTGGAGAGCTATACCAAAAACATTTTTGCCGTCTGAACAATTAAGGAGTTATTCCCAATTGAAGTATATCCTTCATGTAAGAGGCCATAGGCTGATACGTTTTTACAATCACAAATGTCTATGGCCCCTCTTCTCACATCTTCCCAGAACTCCCAGGCTTTAAGGAGTGAATCTATGTATTTGGAAGGTCTTCAAAATTTGATTATTATAGACTGGATCACCATCTTTAAAAAATAGTCGCTTTATATTGATGAATAAATTCATATAGTAACAAAGTAATAATTGAACTGTAAGCATTTTGAGCTACAAATAATACCACCCCACGTTTGCTGATACAAGATATTAAAGAGTGATTTGAATGATCTACGGCGAGATGGAATTTTTGGGCATATCAGATGTTCCCCATATATCGACCATGTTCTATATTAATCCCACAAAATGGGTACAATGGATGGTCAGGTTAACAGACGAAAGCCTGGAAATCCAGACAGACGATAGTATCACTGCAATCCCTCTCAAGGATATCCTGTTTGTGGATCGTCCTCTCTCACAAGCTATTGCAAGCAAGGTCCAGAACTCCAGCAGACATGGGGCGGTAATGGTAATAGACTATAAGAAGAAGGCTACAATAGGTATCGGTGACATCCTTTTTTCCATGATTTTCGCAGGTAAGAAGACGGACGTATATAATCTTAAATATCTGCTGATGAGTCTTTTAGGACTGAAAGTGGACCCTTTGGTGGGTAGCATGAGGGCCGAAGATATTCGGTTGTTGTGTCTGCTGGCTTCGGGAGTGAACAAAATGGACATGTTGATCCCCATTTTTGATGGGGAGGAGGATTTACTGTACAGAGCTTTTGCAGCTTTAAAGACAAAAGACCTGGTTGACGAATATGCCTCTCTCACTCCCATGGGTGTGGAAATTGTAGATAAGGTAAGAGGCGTTGAAAGAAAAAAAATGGGTTTAGATGTTGTTGACAAATTTGAGGAACTTAAAAAGGTATGGGATTGTCTGGATACATTGTCTACAACTCACGATACAAACAGGATATTGTGGAAATGCGGTGACTCCTCATTATGCGGAAATGTTTCCATAGCCGATATAATGAAATATCTGCCGTTAAAAGAAATCGCAAAAATAAAGATTGAAATGGGTAAAAACAGTAGTATGAACTTGGTCATGCATACTACAAAAGATACAAATATATTACTGAAGTCCCATGATCATTCGGTAATCTTTGCATTGTACGGAATACTAAATATGAATGAGGATACCCAAATTCGTATTTTGTTCTGTCTTTACCTGGGATACACTTCAGAGAATGAAATATTGCACAGTCTTCAAATGCCTTCATTCAAATATGATTACCACTATCAGGCATTGCTAGACAAGAAATTATTGGATGAACAAAGCCGGGAGTTAACCAATAAGGGCCTGGGCCTGGTTTACAACAAGATTGTGGGCGATGCTTCAGTCTTGTTGCATTATCATTCATTAGACCACAAATCCGGGAATTTCAAGAGATTCGAACAGATAAAAAAAGAAAATGCAAAAAAGAAAGTCCTTAATGCTCTTCAAAGTAAACATGTCCAAATTGTTACCTGACTAAAAGAGATGTTGGAGACATTACTTACGTTACCGGATACAGATAAACAGAAATTATTTCATACACAGAGGAACTGCAAAAATATCATTTTATTAGAGCTATAGCGAAAATTATGAATTGGCTAAATCGGAAAAGTAATTGCAGACAAAATGATATCACTATTAGACCATCTGGATGAACTGGAAAGCATGAAAGAGTCATAATAAAAAATCGATTTTAAGTCAGATTTCGATAATCTTTTTTGATTTTGCTTTATAGTATTCAAATAACTCTTTTCCCCACTTACATGCACTATTGCTAGCACAAAAGAACCTTTTGTTATCATAGTTACCTTCTTTTGCCAATAATCTTAGCATAACAGCGTGGTCTGTAACCCAAGTTTGACAGTTTTCACTCCTTGATGAAGAGAATGTGTTCTTTTTATACCC
>JAWSUM010000116.1:0-8010 GCA_033549165.1 Methanolobus sp. | reverse complement strand
GTATGCAGGTAAGGCTTGCATTCTCGACTGCCATCCAGACCAACCCCGAGATCCTGCTCATGGACGAGGTGCTGGCTGTAGGGGATATGGAATTCCAGCAGAAGTGCATCGATGTGCTGAACAGGTACAGGAATGATGGCGTCACCATAGTATTCGTGTCCCACGACCTCGGGTCTGTAAGGCGTTTCTGCGACCGTACCATGCTCCTTCACAAAGGGGAGCAGGTGGCCCTTGGGAACACCCAGGAAGTAATTGACAGTTATGTGTATAGCAGGGATGATAACAAAGACTCTGACCACGGAAACGCAGACCCTGGTACCCAGGACGGCAATGAAAAAAGGTGGGGAGATGGGAAGATAGAGATAACCAATGTTGAACTCTATGACAAGTTCGGCAGGGAAAGCATGCGTTTCAATTCATTCGATCCCATGGATATCAGGATATCCTACAATGCCCACGAAAGAGTAAATGACCCTGTTTTCGGTATCGCTCTCTACTCCGAAAAAGGGGAGCACCTGTTCGGAACGAATACCGAAATAAAGGATATCGTGGTTGATCATGTAGAAGGGAAAGGATATATAGACCTGAACGTGGAAAAGATCCCCATGCTGACTGGAAGATTCCTGCTGACGGTGGCTGTTCACACTCGCGACCAGAAAATATACGATTGGCACGACAAGCTCTACAGGTTCGATGTCTATCCCACATGCAGGGATTCCGGATTGTTCTACATCCCCTGCAACTGGGACCTGTAACGGGTCAGGGACGTCCTGCATGGCGGATACAGCCGGTTCATGCATACCATATCATTGTTACTGACATCTTTTACCTATCGTTATAAATTTTACGGAATTTCATATATGTTTGCATGTCAGGCTTTCTTGAGATCCGTGATGATGAGATAGATGTTGATGAGATCATGCAGAAGATCCAGGAGAACATAAACAAAAGGAAAGCTGGGGGTGCGTACCAGGATAGTGTGATCTCAAAACTGCATGAAAAGACCACTGTTCACAGCTTTGAAAGACCCAATCTCGACCCTCAGCTCGATCTTGAATATCTTCTCGACAACTGGGATATCAAGAACGACACATATTCGATAAATTCCCATCGTCCTTTCATGGGGAAGATCCTGATATCAGGCAGGAGGATCGTTCACGGGGAAGTAAAGCGTTATGTTGAACCTGTGAATTTCCTCCAGTCCGAATTCAATGGCCGTGTTGCGGATTTCAGCAATGCCATCTATCAGAATTATATGCACACCAAAGAAGAGATCATTGATCTGAGATCTGAAGTTGCAGAATTGAGAGCCGAGATGAAAAGGATGTCAGATCTGGTTTCCGGGATGTGTTCGGATAGAACTGCCTCTTCCCTGAAAGAGGGTTTGACTCAAAATCCAGTTGGGACTGAAGAAGCTGATAAAGAACTTGAGAACAAGCACTGGATGAAGGTCGTATCTGAAGGATACTCCTCCAAAGAGGATAATAATTCTTCAACCTCGGGTGATGTGGATGGCGAATCCATGAATTATTTCCTCTTCAGTGAAGAGATCGGCAGGGCCTGGACGGGAGAAGGTGGTCCATGCGTGAATGAACCGAATGTGTTCGATGATTCTAAGGCCATCTTCAGGGGCTGTAAAAATGTGCTTGACATAGGGTGCGGCACGGGAACATTCCTGAAGGCCCTGAAAGAGGAAGATATAGAAGGCTATGGAGTGGATACAGACGAGGATTACGTATTGCTCTGTGAGAGAAACGGTTTCAAGGTCCTGAGAGATGATGCAATATCCCATCTCCAATCACTTGAACCAAAGTCCCTGGATGGTGTCTTTATGAGCCAGCTGGTCGAACACCTTTCAAGTGATGAACTGCTCAGGATACTGAAATTGTGCTATGAGAAGATGCAGTTTGAGACCTATATAGTGATAACGACTCCGAATATCCTTAGTGTACTTGTCTCAGCAAACCTCTTTTACCTGGATCCCACGCACAGGTCCCACGTCCATCCGGAGGTCATGAAGTTCATGCTCCGGTCATGTGGCTACAGGGATATCCAGGAAAGATACTACCAGCCGGTTTCGGAAGATATAAAGCTTAAAAGGATCGGTTCGGTAGAGCTGGCAGATAAAGAAAGTGGAGTGGGCTTATCTGAAGAGATTACGGAACTGCTCAACTCTAATATTGATAAATTGAACAATCTCCTGTTCGGCTTCCGTGATTATTGTGTGATAGCCAAAAAGTGAGGGTTCTTTATGGAAATTCATCAGGTGGTCCAGGCATTGAGTTACGGTGATGCCGTAAGCAATAATGCCATTGCCCTGAGGGGGATCTTAAGAGAAATGGGGTACAGGTCCGATATCTACGCCAGGTGGTATGATCCCCGTGTGTCAAAATACATCAGGCCCCTGAACAAGTATAAAGGCAATGCAGCTAATATCATCTTCTATCACTTTCCCCTTGCGGGAGGTGAAGTGACGGAGTTCGTGAAGAGCCTGCCTGATAAAAAGGTCCTCATCTACCATAATATAACCCCGCCGGAATTCTTTTACAAATTTGAGAAAACCAGCGCCCTGAAATGTGCCGAAGGTTTACAGGAAATAAAGGGGCTTGCCGGTCATTTCGATATGGCCCTGGGTGTTTCGGAGTTCAACAGACAGGCTCTGATAGATTATGGTTTTGAGAATACGGACATATTACCTATTTTCCTTGATCTCGATAAGTTCGATCTGGCAGACGAAAAGAAACCTGAATCCGTGAAAAAGAACGGTGACGTTAATTTCCTTTTTGTGGGCAGGCTTGCACCCAATAAATGTGATGAGGATATAATAAAGTCATTCTTCTGTTACAACCGGTTCATAAACGAGAATTCGAAACTCTATCTCGTTGGAAGCAAACAGATAAGGACCTATACCTCGCACTTAGAGCTCCTTGTAAAAAGCCTGGGACTTGACGATTCAGTGATATTCACAGGTTCCGTGAAAGATGCTGAATTGAAATGTTACTACAAGCATGCGGACATCTTTCTCTGCATGAGCGAGCATGAGGGATTCTGCGTACCCCTGCTGGAAGCAATGCATTTCCAGATACCTATAGTTGCATACAGGTCTACTGGTATTCCCCATACTCTGGGAAGTTCAGGCCTGATAGTGAACGAGAAGGACTACATCAGGATCGCTGAGCTTATCAATATCGTCCTGCAGGACAAGCAGCTCAAAGAGAAGATCCAGGCAAAGCAGGAAAAACGCCTGAAGGAATTTGACAGGGATATGATCGCTGAGAGTTTGTTCTCAATAATCGACAATGTATACTCAGCCACTCCGATAGACTCCAGATCTTCAGCGGGGAAGTGAATGAAAGAGTATCCTCTGGTTTCGGTCGTAGTATGTACTTATAACAGGGCAGAGTATCTGGATATGTGTCTTGATTCCCTGAACAGGCAATCTTATCCGGATTATGAGATAATAGTTGTCAACGGGCCTTCCACTGACGGAACGGATGAAGTGCTGGAAAAATACAGTGATATCAGGCTCGTTCTTCAGAAAGAGCTCAATGGCCTCTCCTTTGCCAGGAATCTGGGTATCCGTGTCTCAACAGGAGAGATCGTGGCTTTTATCGATGACGATGCCGTTGCGGATATCAACTGGATCGACAGGTTGGTTGCGGGATATACAGAACCGGAAGTCGGGGGTGTCGGTGGTCTTGTTTATGGACCCGGAAGAACACATTACCAGTTCGATAACGGTGTCATCGGCAAGTGTGGTATCCCGGATGCCATCAGGAATCCCGGAAGAGTTGCAGGAAAAGGGGAATATCCCATTTTGATGGGCACCAACTGCTCGTTCCGCAGGTCAGCGCTTATGGAAGTGGGAGGTTTTGACCCCTATTTCCGCTACTATCATGACGAGAGCGAGCTCTGTGTGAGGATCATCAGGGCAGGCTACAGGATCGTTTACCAGAGGGACGCCTCTGTTGTCCATTACATGGTGGAAGGGCATAACCGCAGGTCACCATATGACCTGAACTGGTCGGAGATCGTCAAAAATGTCATTTATTATACTATGAAGAACTTCGGTAACGAGTTCCAGTCCTATTCCACGCGCCCTGCCTATTCTTCCTACTGGTGGCTCAGGCGTTTCAAGGACGATTATTTTGGCAAACAGATCTCCTTCAGAGAGCTCAGGGGCATTTACTACAAGGTCTTGGAGGGCTCGCTGAGAGGGTACCGGGATGGGCTGAGCTTTAATTTTGCATCCGCTAAGGACAAGCAGGATTTCATCAGCGATATCCCGGAAGAGATGTACGAGGTCAGGGAACCACCTGAAGAGAATATCGTGCAACAGGACGCAGAGATACAACAACCTCCGAATATGAAGGATTCCGAAAGATCATCTTCTCTCCTGAAGATAGCATATATCAGCCAGGAATATTCGAAGGACTGCGGAGGAGGAAATTGCTTCCATACAAGGAACCTTGCCCACGGTTTCGCCAGCCTGGGCCACGAGGTTCACGTGATAGCACTCTCGGAGACACGCCGTGCTCATGATTACATGGACGGGAATGTCTACGTACACAAGGTGACCCCGTATCCCCCGGATGCCCTGGGCCTGAACCTTACAGAGGACATGCATGTTTCAAGAAAGAATATAGCCTTTAGCTATGCTGCGGCGCTGAAGCTGATCGAGCTGAAGGAGCGCTCCGGCATTCAGATAGCTGAAGCTCCTCTATGGGATGCACAGGGATTCGTGTCGTCGTTGGTTACTCCTGTGCCTCTGGTAGTCAGGCTGGTAACTCCCCTGAGCAAATTCATAGAGATCCAGGAAATGGATGTCACAAAAGACCTGCGCCTGGCCAACTGGCTTGAAGGTGAGACCCTCAGAAGGGCGGACAGGCTCATTGCCATCAGCAATAACATCGGCGCCCTCATAAAGGAGCAACACAGGATCGGGAACGGAAATATAGTCTACGGTCCTCTTGGTATCGAAGTCCCTGATGAGAAACTACTCAATAGCAGGACAGCCAGTGATGAGCTCAGTATCCTCTACGTCGGAAGGCTGGAGAAGAGAAAAGGAATCGACACCCTGTTCAAAGCTATGCCGAAGGTGCTGCGGGAGATCCCGAACGCCAGCTTCACAGTAGTTGGAAAGGACACAGACCTTGCTCCAGGGGGCGGGTCGTACAAAAAATATCTCCTGAAGGGAACTGATAAAAAATACCACAAGTTCATCTCCTTCACCGATTTCGTTACGTCGGAACAACTGCAGGAATACTACAGGAACTGCGACATCTTCGTTGCTCCCTCTCTCTACGAATCCTTCGGCCAGATATACATCGAGGCAATGGCCTGGGGAAAGCCTGTCATCGGCTGCAACACAGGCGGTATTCCCGAGGTCATAGAGGACGGCCGGACAGGTTTTGTCATCACTCCGGAAGATGCGGACGAGCTCGCCGAACGGATAATCGTACTCAGGGATGGTGAACTGAGAAAACATATGGGCATGAGTGGAAGGGAATCTGTGGAGAATGTGTTCTCGGTCAGGAATATGGTCGCGCAGACCTATGAGGTTTACAGGGAACTGGTTTAGGGAACTGATTTGATAGTATGGAAAGAATTATTCATTTCATGAGGAGTTGACATGAAGAAAGTATCGGAGATTCTATCGGGAACATTTTTAGGAAAAAGTGATACAGATTACAGGTCAGATATCTCAAATCCTGTTAAGGTGGAAAATGATATTGATATGAGACTCAGTGAGCGGAATTCTTTGAATCGCCTGTGCGATATCAGAGACTGGGAAGCAGGGGGCACATTGAGCCAGATCATGAGTGACCTGAAGGAAGGTAGCTATATTCACCGCAAATCCTGGGAATATGCTATGTGCATATATGGACTTGAAACCCTTGGAGCCGTTACTCCTGAAAGCCATGCAATTGCAGTTGGTGCAGGTTATGAGAGGCCGCTCTTCTATTTCGCAAATCGGATAAAAAGAATGGTTGCAACTGATCTGTATGACAGTCCCGGACTTGAAGGAGATCCCAGTATGTTGACCACACCGGAAAAGTTTGCACCTTTTCCTTATAACGAAGACGGTCTTGATGTCTTAAGGATGGATGGCACAGATCTGAAATTCAACGATAATACATTCGATTTCGCATTTTCGCTCTCATCTATCGAGCATTTCGGCAGCAGGGATGACATTACAAAGGCAATGTCTGAAATGTTCCGTGTTTTGAAACCAAATGGCGTCCTGTGTTTGGCAACCGAACTGATCCTCAATAATGCCCGCCATCCGGAATATTTTACTTTTGATGAACTGAATGAATATATCCTTGGCTCAAATGGTTTTAAATTGGCGGAGGAAGATATTGATCTCAGGATATCCAGATCTCTTCTTTTGAATCCCATTGATCTTGATACTGAACGAAATCTCCATATCAGTCCTCATATCGTTCTTAAACAGGGGAATGTGATCTGGACATCTATAATTCTATTCTTGAAGAAGGAGGGTCTTCCGCAATAACTGCATTTGACTGTGATTCGTTAAATGCATGTGTCAACTTTGATAATTCTGAAGAATATGCATATCTCATCATAATGATGCTCAACATATAAGATAGTGTAGATATATTTATATAGTTGGAATTAATACTATGATTTGCAGTCACACAATCTGAAGGTGGTTCGGAGTGATTGCAGGCCATTCGGTGGTACGATATAGACTGATCGGAAAACACTGAAACAAAAAACGAATCAAGATAAAAGAACGTTAACAGGTCGAATTGTTGCCTCTCTCCCTCAAGAAAAACGTGACCTGTTAATGTTCCTGCTTTCAGCATCAATTTAAGTGGAGTATGAGCGGGTGGGGTTGTGTCCCTTATGGGACGGGGTTATTGTCAAATTGGGTTATTGTCAAGAATATGGGGAAAGCACTATCTTTTGCTTCCCTTTCTTTTCTACTAGAAGAAATATTATCACGATTCTTTCAAAAAAGGATCACATAGCCTCTTTGGATGCCTTCGTGAAGTATTCTATCGCTTCTGCAAGTTCCTCATGGTCCCTGGAGTATTCTGCAATATCGATGCCCTTAAGATGGGCATCGCATGCCTGTACAAGAGCCCTGGCACCAGCCCGGGTTCCGCCTGGATGGGCGTGAACGCCGGAGCCCATAGTCGTTATGAAATCCACGTTCCCCATCACATCGATGAATGGCTTCAGCCTCACGGGATTGAGTCCACCGGATATTATGGGACAGCATTTCTTCATAGCTCTCCAGCTGTCATCCTCGAGGATAACATGGTGAGCCGTATCCTCATGCACAAGGTCCATTGCATCCTTGTCGGTTTCCGGGATCTTAGTCCAGCTCTGCTTGAAGAAGTGACCTTTTGAGCTCAGATACTGGATACCATGTGCAGCAATAACATCCTCTTCAGGTGTTCCTTTCATCTTACCTACGCCCGCAGTGCCCGTATGGATGCCCGATGCGCCGGCAAGCCTTGCAAACTTGGACAGGACAAGGACCGAGAATCCTATCGGGTTCTCCGGCCTGGTGAAAGCACCATGAGCTGCCCTGTGGAAGTGAATGAAAACATTCGGATATCTTCGCCTGAGCGTCTGCACAGCCATCCAGCCGGCAGTTATCCCGTCAATAAGGAATGCATAGCTTCCCGATTCGAACCCGGCACCGATGATCATCTCACATCTTTCTATCATGGTGTCAAAATCAGCAGCTGAAACATTGAACGAGTGGACCTTTTTGTGTCCGGTCTCCCTGACAGCCTTATCCATGGCCTCCTTCACATGTTTAACCATCTTATTATAAGGGCAGAAATCCTGGTTCGCCTGTGGCTCGTCATTCTTGACAAAGTCGCCGCCACCTACCCAGAAATCATAGCACACCTCGGCGTATTCAGCAGAAGTAAGCCCCATCTTAGGCTTTACGATGGTCCCGAGAATCGGCCTGTCATACACATTGAGGTATTTTCGCATGTCATCCACAGTATAGCCCGGGCCGTC
>JAWSUM010000115.1:0-8060 GCA_033549165.1 Methanolobus sp. | reverse complement strand
GTATCACAGGACTGGACATCAGGCTTATGATAAGCTGTGAGGAACCAAAGAGGCCACTTAGTAAAGGCAGCAGTATCGAAGGCTCGCCCAGGGAAACAACAGGATTCATCAGGTATTCGGTATTAAATGCAAGTACCCCAAGAGAACCGCTCAGCATAAAGACAAGTATTGCATAGAACCTGAATTTCCAGTGTGCAAGAGAACCCTGTCCATGGACCGATTCACCCTTTTCGGTCAATATCATGATAACTACGACAAGTATCAATATCCAGGCAAGATAGGATTGTATCAGTTCATAGGCAGTCTTGAATAGCAACGACAGCGGAACTGCTATGAAAACTGCAAAGGCAACCGAGCCAGCACTGCCGAGTGCGGATAACCTGATGGCTTCCGCGCCCCGTCCCTCCAGCAGGAGAGTGTGACCGGGGAGTACTGCAAGCGCCATGTCATCGCTTGGAGCACCGAGGAAAATTGCCGGGATGATATCATGAAAGGTGTGAGCCACAGAATTCGAAAGTATCATGACTGCAACATAGAACACAGGCATACCATTCTCCGCGAGAAACGGTGAGAGGGCAAGCAGTATCAATGCAAAGTTGTTGGTATGTATGCCAGGAACAAGCCCTGAGAACACTCCAAGAGAATATCCTGCAAGGATTGAAAGCACGAACATCACAAAAGATATTTCACCGAACGGACCCATTTTAGTTTTCCTTATTTTTGAGAAAGAATATTTGCAGCTTATTTAATTTTTTCTGTTTGTGTCCGTATCAGGAAAGCTGCGAAATACAGGACAGGTATTTATAGCAATATCCCGTTGCATGGACAGACCTATGACTCTCAAATGTAACAAATGCAACAAGGATGCCATCATCTATCAGAAATACTCGGGTATGCACCTTTGCAGGAAACATTTTATCGAGGATGTTGAACGCAAGATAAAACTTAGCATCAGAAAGCATTACAGCATCAAACGGAACGAGATAATTGCTGTGGGCCTGAGCGGCGGTAAGGACAGCAGCACTACACTCTATATACTGCACAAGATATTTGGCGAGAGACCCGACATCCGGCTTGTAGGCATTTCTATAGATGAAGGTATTGATGGCTACAGACCCCAGACCATCGAGTCTGCAAGGAAACTGACCGACGGGCTGGGAGTCGAACTTATAGTCCGGTCATTCAGGGAAGAGTATGGCAAGACCATGGATGAGATAGCACCCATGCAGAGAGAGAAGGGGGCATGCAGCTATTGTGGCGTGCTCAGGAAATCGTTGCTGAACAAGACTGCACTGGAGATAGGTGCTACGAGACTTGCCATAGGCCATAATCTCGATGATGAGGCACAGACTATTCTCCTGAACCACCTCAAGGGAGATGTGTCACGCATGGTGAGGCTGGCACCTCCCAAGGAGCTTGAAGGACTTGTACTGCGCATGAAACCCCTGAGACAGATACCTGAGAAAGAGGTTGCCCTGTATGCATATCTTCATGACCTGCCACTTGGTTTTGGAGGCTGTCCCTATGCCCATGAAGCCATGAGGAGGGAAATACGAACTCTTCTAAATGATTTTGAGGTCAGACATCCAGGTACAAAATATGCCCTCCTTAGCGGATTCGATAAAATATCGGGCATCCTGGGAAGGGAATTCCCACAGGAAGGACTGTCGAACTGCAGTATCTGCGGACAGGCATGTACAGCAGATATTTGCCAGGCATGTAAGTTACTGGGCAAGTCCGGTAAGTCCCAGTCAATTTCAGTAGATCCCAAATAAGTCTCAGTGATCCAGGAGATAGTCCTTGAAGGAATAGAGTTTCCTGTCATTCCTGCTGAGATAGAAACGCGTCCACCAGATGGTAATCAGGGGCCTGGTCACAAGGACCGTGAGCACAAAATCGACAAAGGTCCATACCTGTGACAGCAGGTCATTGTAGCTGAAAAGTTCACCGATGATTAAAAACAACAGTGATATGCCAATGAGCAATAACCACAATACCAGAGCTGATCCTTTGTTGGACATGAAAAAAGAGATGCCATTCTCAATCGCACTGACAGGGTCAAGATGATCGATTACAAGTACATATTCTACAAAGATCAGGACAATGCTCAATATTAAAATATAGAAACTCCAGAGAAGAAGCCCGAATACCATAAGAGATGTACTTGTGAGGGCTTTCCCGGGATCTGCAAACAAGGTACCGATATCCCCTATTGTTAAAAAACCCGGTATCAAAAAGATCACTCCTGCCAGTACCAGCAACGATATCAGGATTTTTAACAGGAATAGGTTTACGAAATTCTTTGTTCCATAAGCGGACAGGTCCCCTACACTGGTGTCACCTTTTTCCAATGCCTCTTTGGACATACCGATAGCACCAGCTGCGAAAAATGACTGGATGAGTGTATAGACGAGGAGAAAAACGATTCCAAAGGCAATGAGCAATAACAGGTTACCTGAGAGCAGCGACTCCAGAATGGCCAGCATCGCATCCGGAGTCAATTGTTCGGGATCCATATTATTACCCGAGATAACAGGTATAATGAACATCATCACGAACAGGAAAGCGGCCAGCATCGAAAGGAGCACTGTTACAAGTACCTCTAAAATGAAAGGAACGCAGATGACCAGGTTCCGCGTCCATGTGTTAATACCTCTGTGGATTATTGTACCAATGTCTTCGCTCATCAAAAATTCTCTCCGGGGATATGTGCATTATGAGCGGTCACCTTATATTGTTTACGTCGAGCAGCTATGTATAAGTATATAGATATCTGCTTATACACATCAATCCTCGAGAATACGGCATTTACATAGGGGTTTCGGACAACAATAATTAAATAGAATCATGTCATTAAACAATATTGCGCGGGTACTTTTTTCATACACTAAACCCCACTCCCCAAATACATTAAACCCCCACTCCCCAACCCGCGCAATCCTTTTCCTACAGGACAAGAATAATTTGCAGTATGATTGCTGTTTTTACCCATGTTGAGACCAGACCGCGACAAAGATCAGGTCCAATCAGCATATACAAAATGCATGAGTTGTATATATGACTACAGAGTATTCTGAGATTACTTAAATTAAATCAATCATTGCAGAAATGAAAGAAAGTTATAGGAAAAAAGAAAATATTTCCGGCGACTGCCGGAAACAAAACAAATCCTGTTTTTAGAAAATACCTGCGCCTATGAACAGTGAGGAGAACAGGATAGCAACCATGTTAACCACTTTGATCAAAGCGTTGAGTGCAGGTCCGGATGTATCCTTGAACGGGTCACCAACGGTGTCACCGACAATGGCTGCCTTGTGAGCCTCAGAGCCTTTTCCGCCGTGCTTTCCGTCTTCAATGAGCTTCTTTGCATTATCCCATGCACCGCCACCATTGTCCATTGTGAGCGCAAGCAAGAGACCACAGACAATGATACCAATAAGAAGACCGCCAAGAGCTGCAGGACCAAGTACAAGTCCGACTATCAGTGGTGTGAAGATAGCGAGCGCACCGGGTATGGCCATCTCGCGGATAGCTGCTGCTGTGACGATATCAACACACTTACCGTATTCCGGCTTTGCAGTTCCCTCCATGATGCCCGGGATCTCCCGGAACTGGCGGCGAACCTCGTTAACTATCTCAAAAGCTGCTTTTCCTACGGCCTTCATTGTCACTGCGCTGAAGATAAATGGAAGCAGTCCGCCGATGAAGAGACCCACCAGAACGACCGGTCTGCTGAGACTGAGTGCATCGCCCGTCAGATCGACCTTACCAGTGTAATCTGCGAAGAGGGCCAGTGCACCAAGTGCTGCAGAACCGATTGCATATCCCTTTGTGACCGCCTTTGTGGTGTTACCTACTGCATCGAGTGCATCGGTGATCTTACGCACATTGGAAGGCATGCCAGCCATTTCTGCGATACCGCCTGCATTGTCGGTGATAGGTCCGTATGAGTCGAGTGCTACGATCATCCCGGTGGTTGAGAGCATTGCTGCTGCTGCAATCGCGATACCGTAAAGACCTACCGTACCTCCTCCTACGACAAAGTATGATGCAAGGATACCAATTACGATGATTATAACCGGGAACATCGTACTCTCAAAACCGACCGCGAGACCGGAAATGACGTTTGTCCCTGCACCTGTTTCAGATGCTGCGGCAATTGTCTTTACCGGGCGGAAGGATGTTGAGGTATAATATTCTGTGATAACCACCATGAGAACCATGATAACAATTCCGACGAGTGCCGCATAGTAGAATCTAATGTCACCCATGAGGGAAGTTGTCACGAAATAGAAAGCTACAAGAGAAAGAACTGCAGAAACTGCTACTCCCTTATACAGAGCTTTCATGATGTGTCCGTCACTGCCGACCTTCACGAAGAACACGGAAATGATGGATGCGAAAATTGCCACTGCACCAAGGATGAGTGGATAAAGGATTGCGTTTGGATATGAATCAAGGACAAGTGAACCGAGAAGCATAGATGCGAGAACTGTCACTACATATGTCTCGAAGAGGTCAGCACCCATTCCGGCACAGTCGCCTACATTGTCACCTACATTGTCGGCGATCACACCGGCGTTACGCGGGTCATCTTCCGGAATCCCGGCCTCGATCTTACCTACGAGATCCGCACCGACGTCTGCTGCCTTGGTAAAGATACCTCCACCAACCCTTGCAAAGAGACTTATAAGACTTGCACCGAAACCAAATCCGACTACAAGGTCCACATCACCGTAAAGAATGTAGAAACCGCTTGTACCGAGAAGTGCAAGACCTACCACAGCAAGACCGGTGACCGCTCCACCGCGGAATGCAACAGACATTGCCTTTTGCAAGCCTTTTGATGCTGCATGTGCTGTCCTGACATTTGCCCTGACAGATACATTCATACCAACATATCCTGCTGCTGCTGAACTGATTGCACCAACAAGGAAACCTATTGCGATCTTACTGCCATCCTCAAGGAGGACGAAGATGAGTACTGCAAGAATTACAGCCACTATTGCTATTGTTTTATACTGACGGTTCAAGTATGCCATCGCACCTTCCTGGATAGCACCTGCTATTTCCTGCATTTTCTCTGAACCAGGATCCTCTTTGAGGACGCTGCGCGCAAAGAAGCCGGCAAATAGCAAACTAATAAGACCAGCAAGAGGGGCGAGATAAATTAAAGCTTCCATATTAAAACTCCTCTTAATTACTACTATTACGAATATTGTAATTTCTGATTGTTTTTGTTCACAAGTATTACCAGATGAGTCAAACCGTTGCTGGATGACTTGTTGCACAAATTTTTACAACTCGGCTATAATGAATAATATAATATATAAATGTAGGCAGAGATAGGTCATCCTCGATATGAATCTATCGATTTGATCTTACTCAGAGACCTCCACCCACCTGAAGAAGTTCAAAACCAATGCTTTCAGGTACATCCACCTTGAAAACAAAGACATTATACCGTAATCTCCTTGCTACAGATATAGCATTTTTCTCTTTGGGCCCTAATTGGCCGTCGGTACTTGCGATAACAAAGGATTTCTTTGAATCCCTGACAAGGAAATCAAAAAACTCCCCATAATCGTCAAGGAACCTGATCAGTTCTTCCAGCTCTTCCCACCTCTCACACATATGGATATTCTTGGTAGCGGAATTGCTCACATACCAGTCACGACTCATGTAAGGATATGCATCATACTGCTCTTTCAGGTCATCATATGCCTTACGGATCACAGACACATCACTCCTGATATCTACCCATTTCCATCCCTGCTGCGTAAAATACCTTGATGCCACGATGGCAACGATCTTTTCCATGTCCTGTTTTTCAAGTTCCATGTTAACACCTGCTGCGTATAATGATGCTATTACATTTAATTATATCATCCAATTTGAGGATAATTTTTAGGAACGCATTGTTTCTGACGACAAACCGATTATTTTCTGCTGCATGCTTAATTAATTATTACTACTTTGAAAATAATGAATAGCCAGTGTATGCTGTTTATAGAACAAAAAATAACATTCCCAGCTAAAAAGCAATCAAACAACGGTGGTTTTCAAAAAATGAAACGTCTTACCCAATTGTTACAGTCAAAATATATCATTTGTTTCATCCCTCTAGATAATTACCAACAGTGAGATGGTAAATTGACCAGGGAAAGAACAAAACTCGTAATTTCGGCAGGAATTGTAATCCTGGCAGGAATAATTTCGATAAGTCTACTGTTACAGGATGCTCCTGTAGTGATACAAATCGAAGGTGAATCTTTCAAGATAATCGAGATTCCCTATTCCTATACCGCCGGCGAGGCATACTTACTGCTTACATGTGGTTTCTTCTCCGGTATGGCACTTCATCAGATACTTGTCTACATGAAGATACAGCCGTTTTCAAAGAAAAAAAATCCAACTATTACAGAAGAAAAGGCAGTGACTTCAAGCCAGACGGCTTCCAGTGAAGCAAATGAAGTGAAAGCCGGATCATCCTCATTTTCCCCTGATATGGAGAAAATACTTCTTATGGCCCTTGAAGGAGATGAAAAGAGAGCGGTCCAAACCATTGTTCAAAACGGCGGCCAGATACTCCAGAACGAGCTTGTGAACAGACTTGATTTCTCAAAAGCAAAAACATCACGTATCCTGTCCAACCTGGAGAAGAAGAAAATAATCTGCAAACAGAAGTACGGCCTGACAAATTGCATCTCACTGACCGAAGAGATAAGGGGTGAGAACAAATGAGAAAAGAATTGCTATTGATCCTGGCAGGCATCATTCTAGTTTATGCTTCTGTGGATTATGAGGTAATGGCGGATGTAAGTATTGTCGATGTAATTGCACCCCAGACTCTTGGGATCGACACCTTAAGAGGAGATAGTCTGAACCAGATAGTAATAATTGTCTGGAATAACGAATCAAGACCCTTGGATGTAAAGCTTGAAACTGAAAATGCCTTCGTTGATGAGAACGGTAAGAGCGCAGATACCTTTATTGTATTTGGTTACGAAGGCGGGGCTTATACCGACATAGTTTCTACCAGGGATGAGATAACCCTGCAACCGGGTGAAAACAGGTTAACACTTTTGCTGGGATACAAGGTTACAGGAGAACAGGATGTTCGTATAAAGATCGTTAACAATGAAATCATACTGGATGAAGAGTCATTTACAGTAGAAGTTGTGCCCCCTGAACTTTCGGCAGAACTAGGCTATGAAAAAACCACAGATAGTGATCTGGAAACTTACAGGATAAATGCCTATGTGTTGAACAACGGCCAGGGGCGTGCAGAAAATGTTGAAGCCAACCTGAGCATAATAGATCCGAATACCGGCACGATAATTTCGTCGGAAACAACTTACCTGGATGTCTCCTACTATTCTAAAACTTCATTCAGTTCATGGAAGGGGCAGCCGGCAGGGATCATAGAGCTTAGCTCAGGGGAGAATTCAGATGATAGATACATGCCTGTACAGGCAGTTGCTAAAGGAAAGGTCGGAGAGCAATATCTGGTCAAACTTACTGCAAAATGGCATGAGGAAATCGTTGAAATACAGATGTTGATACCTGAATAAGTTTCGAAGGAAAGGGAAGAATAATGTACAAAATTAATTTTTTCGATATTAAGCTGGCTTCTGCATTGTTAATAGTGATAGTGATAACAGGCTCCGGCTGTATTTACCAGGATCAGGCAGAGCAGATTATAGATGCAAATAGCAGTCAGAATGATAGAATATTGAACAATGATATTTCGACAGTGCAGGATAAACTGCAATCTCTGACAAATATCGGAAAAGAAGAAAAGGTTGACCAGTGGATCAATATACTCCGGGATGATCTCGAAACTGAGAACAACAAAACCAATGCAGCTGAAATGCTTGGGGAGTCGGGAGACGAAAGAGCTATAGAGCCACTTACACGAATTATGAATGACCCCGACGAGAACGATACATTACGTAGTATCGCTGCTGCAAATCTCGCAAAATACAAGGATTCCGATATTGCCAATTATCTTATTGAAGCACTTAACGATGAAGACCCGGGCAAAAAATGGAGGGCTG
>JAWSUM010000114.1:0-8081 GCA_033549165.1 Methanolobus sp. | reverse complement strand
GTTGAGGACATGATCTCCATGCAGGTCAATGATGCCCTCCAGGTTCTGGATGTAAAGTATGTTGTGACTCCCACAGTGTCAGGAAAGACTCCGAGGCATGTTTCCCGTTTCAGGCCCGACCGGTGGATACTTGCCTTTAGCCGCTATTCTGATACGTGTGAAGAACTGGCATTGCAGTATGCTGTACATCCGACATTTGTAGGAGATGAAGTTGAGGACTGGGAACCAAAAGTTACCGAAGCTTTGAAACGCTCAGGGGCCGTAGGTCCGGGTGATCTGATAATTCTCACCCAGGGACAGCCCTCAGGTCGTGGTCGTCCGGGAGGTACAAATCTTCTCAAATTCATTGACATCGAATGAATTCGTATGTGCGGTAATTTTCTATGAAGTTACAGAAATGCACAATGATTCAAATGCACAATTATCTTTATATGCAGATATCTCCTTGATACAGATGATACAAACAAAATCCCGCGTTTCTAATATTGGGGAGAGTTGTATTCTGTAAATGAAGCTCTGTTCCTCACCTGGCCGTTTTTTCATTCTCTTGCTGATAGTGGGCGTTTTGTTCCTGCCGGGTGCAGGCTGTGAAGAGAATGTGTATAAAATAGGCATTCTCTCACAGAGGGGTGCAGAGCAGTCTTTAAACCGATGGGCTGGAACTGCGGAATATCTTTCTGCCACTGTACCGAATTCCACTTTCGAGATAGTTCCTATGAACTATGAAGAGATAACTTATTCAGTGGCTAACGATGAGGTCGACTTTGTACTTACAGATCCCCTAATGTACGTGGAACTTGAGTCCAGCTATGGCATCAACAGGATAGCTACATTAAAAAACACATGGCATGGTGGCGTATATACCGAGTATGGCAGTGTGATCCTGACACGATCAGACCGGGGAGACATCAATGAACTTGAGGATATCAAGGGCAAGTCCGTGATGGCGGTGAACGAGCATTCCCTCGGAGGTTTCTGGATAGCGGTCCGTACCAGCGGAGTGGATTACAACAAGGATTTCAGCGATCTCACGTTCGGGAATACCCATGATACAGTTGTCTATGCTGTCAGGGACAGGGATGTGGACGTCGGTATTATCAGGACGGATATCCTGGAGCGAATGGAAGCTGAGGGAAGTATCAACCTTTCTGATTTCAAGGTGATAAACTCGCAGCAAGTAGAAGGCTTTCCTTTTCTCTTAAGTACTGATCTTTATCCGGAATGGGCTTTTTCCAGAACAGAGTCCACATCACTCAATCTTGCTGAAGAGGTAACAATTGCCTTGCTGAGTATGCCTGTTGAGGACCGGCAGACACAATATGGCAACAACTATGCCGGCTGGACAATACCCCTTGACTATGAGCCTGTCCAGGATCTGATGAGGGACCTCCGTTTAGGGCCTTACAAGGATTATGGCAAAATCCCGTTAAGTGAGGCAATAGCACAACACTGGTACCTGTTTGCTCTTATGTTATTACTTGTTGGTCTGGTTATAACCTATGACAGGTTAACCACTGAGAAAGTGAAAAAGCTGGAACTTGAAAGATCAAACAATCTCAAGGACCTGTTCACCGATATCATGCGGCATGACCTCCTTAATCCTGCAGGAGCTATCCGTGGATTTAACGAGATACTGTACTCTCAGGAGAATGATGGTGAAAAAAAGAGAATACTAGAGATCATCGGGCGTCAGGCTGATAAGCTCATCGCTATGATCGATTCTGCTGCTCAGCTCGCAAAACTGGAATCTTCTGATGAGCTGAAACTCGGGGAAAAAGATGTCGGACAGTTGATAAGGTCTGTTGCTGATAGCTTCGCTCATGAGCTTGCAGAAAAGAACATGACCCTGGATATGGTTGAAGGTGGACCGTATCCTTCTCAGGTCAACGAGGTTATCGAGGATGTTTTTGCGAATCTTATATCCAATGCCATAAAGTATAGTCCTGAGGGTAGTGCTATAAAGATAAAGGTCCTGGATGCAGAGGATTACTGGAAGACCGAGGTTATCGATAACGGCGATGGGATCTCGGATGAGAACAAGCCACTTGTTTTCGACCGTTTCAAGAGGGTTGACAGGAAAGGAATAAAAGGTTCGGGTCTTGGTCTTGCCATCGTCAAGAGAATTGTAGATCTTCATGGAGGGTCTGTGGGTGTGGAGGACAATCCTGAAGGACAAGGCTCAGTGTTCTGGGTTTCCCTGAAGAAGGCATGATACTTTATTTTTGTATCATTCAATTTTTCTCATGACTATCGATCCGTCACGCATGTGGACTTCCATGTATTTTTCTTTCTCTTCCTCAACCTCGTATTTGTTGTAGAGCATCGACTCCACTCTACCGGCGCCCATCAGCTTTCTCATAAGGGCACTGTCTTCTCCTTTCATTTTAACCTTTGCAGCAGGTGAACCGGTCTTGGCCTTATTCTTGGAATATATGCTGCCTCCTGACATACCGGCACCGATGAATCCTTTTGCTTCGTAGAAGGCAAGTACTCCGTCTTTCATGTAGGCTCCAGCGAACTCTCCTACATTTCCGAGGACTGCAACCGTACCACCATAAAGGTGTGAACCGGCATTCATCCCGGCATTGCCATGAACAATGACAGTGCCCTCTTTCATCAGGACTCCTGTGCCGTTGTGAGTGTCACTTTCCACGATAATGTTTACTGGCCTGTAGCAGCGTGCACCGATTGTTCCCCGGAGTATGCCGTCGTTCAGTATAAGCGTCCTGCTTTCTGCACTGTATTCATTTGAGATCAGGATATCATTTCCAGGTTCGTTGCAGGCTACATCAGTTATGGAACGGAACTTGCGGTAGTTCTCAATATCTGATATGACCTCGATGATATTTCCCAGTGGCTCTTCTATCTGGCCGCCGACGTATATTGAACCCGCGACCATGCCCATGCCAGCTTCAGGCCCGACGTTCCCATCTACGAATATGCTGCCGGCCTTTTCAGCATCTCCGCTCCCGCCGAAATGTTTCAGGTCGGCTCCCATGCTGTAGGCGAAATTCTTGCCCACGTCCCCTTTGATGTGGATCTCATCTTCTGCTTTGAGTGCTTCAACAAGGTCGCAGTAAGCGTACCTGGTGCTTTTCTGGGAAGGAATAATGTCGTCTGGTTCGATCGTCTGGTTATGCCAGTGAAAATTAAAAGTATAGTCACAGAGGTAGTCTGCTGTTCCTGCAAGTTCGATGTTGATAACCATAGTTCATCCGTGTATCAGCTGTGGCAGGCAGCGTGTGCATATCCACAGGCTCTCCATCCCATGCCTTACCGGAAGCAGGTAGGCTTTATCCTCTCCGCAGCCGCATTTGAAGCACTGGATGGATACATCCGTTTTTTTAGGCTGTGCCTCGGCTTTTTCAGGATTGAACTCCAGGGCCTGTCTTGTTTCCACGGTAATCGCACCTACGGGACATACTCCTATACAGAAACCCATGCCGTCACAGAGTTCGTCTGAAACGACCTTTGCTTTGCCATTGACAAGCTCTATTGCCCCCTCAGCACAGGGAGCGATGCATTTCCCACATCCGGTACATTTCTCTTCATCTATTTTGACTATTGTCCTATTGACCATAATATTCCTCCACATATCAGTGATGTGTTCCTTCAACAAGTTTTATACCAGCATCGGTGATAGTCTTTTTTATCTCTTCTATGTGCGGGCAGCGGGGGTAGTTATCCATCTGCATACATGAACTGAGATGCACCACATCAACACCATGCTTCTTCAGGGACTTTATCAGGCGGTATATCCTGCGTCCGGAGCATCCGCCGCATGTGAAGAAGGCTACCATTTCAGCTTTATCATCATATTGTTTGAAGTGCATGCCACGCTTGTTAAATGCCATGAAACATCCAACTCCGGGACACGCCTCGGAAACAATATCGCATCTTACAACAGCGATCTTTGTGATCTTTTCAGCATCTTCGATAATATCAGCCTCGTTTTAAGAAAAAACAGGGGGAATTCCCCAAACATTAAGAAATGTTAGATTATTTAAGTCCGATCTCTTCCTTGAACTTGTCAAGCCCCATCTCATCAATAACTCTCCCCAGACGGTGTTTTGAACCGTTGGTCTTGGTGAAGTTGATGATCGTATCTACGAGTTTGAGGACCTCATCTTCGCTAAGTTCGTCTGCGATAACGTCACCAATCCTTGGTTTGAGTGCTGCATTCCCTCCGACCATGACGGTGTATCCTTTTGGTGTACCCATGATACCTATATCTTTAATTGCAGGTTCAGAACATGAGTTCGCACAGCCGGAAACAGCCATTTTGAATTTGGCCGGGAGCGGCATTCCATGATATTTCTCATCAAGTTTGAGCCCGAGACCTACAGAATCCTGTTGTCCGCGCTTACAGAATGTAGTGCCTGGGCATATCTTTATGCTCCTCACACATATTCCAATGGCAGCACCTGGTTTAATTCCAAGGTCATCCCAGGCTTTGTCGATATCTTCTTCCTTCAATCCTACGATGGCGACCCTCTGGGATGAAGTGACCTTTAACGTCGCAGCTTCATATTTTTCAGCAACATCCGCAATCTTACGCAGTTGCTCTGCTGAAACTATTCCCCCTGGAAGGTGTGGTGCTATTGCATATGTTTCCTTGTCTCTCTGCAGGATTGCTCCCTTTTCAAGTAAATCTTTTGCCATTTATATCACTCCTTAACACCATATAAATCTCTGGACCTGGATATATTGCTGATAGTGCCTTATATATTCGATGGTTTCCAATTAGATATCATGAAAGATTGCACGATTTATAAAACGGTGGACATCATAGGGAAAAAGTGGTCCCTTTGTATCCTTCTTGAGCTCTACAAAGGTGATATCAAAGAAAAGCGCTTCAATGAGTTGAAGAATAAATTGCAGGATGTAACCCCGAAAACCCTTTCAACAAGACTGAAAGAACTTGAAGAGCAGGGATTCATTGTGAAGAAGATAGATGATTCCACGGTTCCCATAAAATGCGAGTACTCTTTGACGGAAAGCGGCGAGGATTTTGTCAGGGTTATCCAGGATATCAAGAAGTGGGGTCTGAAATGGAAGTTTGAGAATGATGAATGCGAGAACTCGAATTGCAGGCTTTGTCAGTTATAGATCTCCTGTTTTTCCCGACTCCGGACTTTCTGACACTTTCCTGTATGGGATTTGCAGTCAGGGTCATATGAGAATAGATTTTTGTCAAAGTTAATCTGCATATCCTGTTTTTTACTCAGGTAAGTTTATATGTGATTTTTTGCTAAAATACTAGTGAAGATTGAGTTATCCAGGATTAACCAAGGGGGTAGTGTCAGTATGGGGAAACAATTGAGAAGGTCTAAAGACAAAAGGATGATAGCAGGTGTCTGTGGTGGTATCGGTGAATATATCGGTGTCGACCCTGTTGTGATAAGGTTGCTTTGGGCGATCATTACAATATTCAGCTTTGGCATAATAGGTGTTGTGGCTTATATAATTGCATGGTTTATCATTCCGGAAGAGGAGCCGTATATTCCTCGCGAGGTACAGCGTACCGGAGAAGAGGAACAATAAGACCTTGTTCTGTTCTCCAGGGCTCATCTAATGTGTCTATTCCGCTGGATGCAGCACAAAACAATAAATAGGCAGCACACCGAATTATAACAGGGAATAAGGTGGTTGTATCTCTTATCCTCTTGAGGAGGAATTTAGTGCAATCTAAAGGGTTGTCAGGATATATCACGCTTTTTATAATATTAGGAGCTGTGATCCTGACTGCAGGGTGCGCTGTGGATACTAATAGCGGATCGGACGGTGGATCGCAGGAAGATTCGGGTGATCTGACAGATGAGAAGAATGGAGATGCACAGATCAATTATTCCGGGGTGGATTATATCATGATTACAAGTAGTGCTTTTGAAGACGGGGATAAGATACCGGTAAAGTATACATGCGACGGGCAAAATATCAACCC
The DNA here is from genome assembly GCA_033549165.1 of Methanolobus sp. Classification (GTDB taxonomy): domain Archaea; phylum Halobacteriota; class Methanosarcinia; order Methanosarcinales; family Methanosarcinaceae; genus Methanolobus. Next base: position 2,137 of record JAWSUM010000114.1, on the reverse strand, counting down.
TCCGTTTGAATTCGAGAATGTGCCTGAAGGAACACAAAGTCTGGTACTGGTAGTGACTGATCCCGACGCTCCTTCGGGTAACTTTGTTCACTGGGTTGTGTGGAACATCGTGCCTGTGTCAGGGATAGGAGAGAACAGTGTTCCGGGAGTCGTGGGAAAGAACAGCTATGGTAAAACCTCCTATAATGGCCCGTGTCCTGCATCGGGAACCCATGGCTATTTATTCAGGGTATTCGCACTTGATACGAAGCTTGAACTGGAAAGCGGGTCAAGGGTCGATGAACTGGAAGATGCTATGCAGGATCATGTCCTTTCGGAAGGACAGCTGACAGGCAGATATGGGAGAGCTTAGATATTTGACTATCAATTTATTTGTTCTGAAGAGGTCTGTATGCCACGTGATCTAAGGTCCGATGCGAAAGAGATCATCTCTCAGGCAATTTCCGGGGTCGACCCCTACTCCTGTGTTTACAGGACTGTCCGCAGGGAGGGTTTTCATCTGCATGTCGGTGAAAGACAATTCGATATTTCGTCCTACGAAAACATCTATCTCATAGCCTTTGGAAAGGCTTCGGTTGCCATGTCACGTGCCATGGAGGAAATATTGGGGGACAGGCTTTCAGATGGCTGTGCGATTACAAAATATGAGTTCGTTGGTCCTCTGAGAACTGTGAAAGTAATGGAAGCAGGTCATCCCATACCAGATAATAATGGCGTAATTGCAGCAAAGCACATCCGTACATTTCTCAAGAAAACAGGGCCAAAGGACCTTATATTCTTCCTGATATCCGGCGGAGGCTCAGCGTTGATGACCCTGCCACGAAAAGGCATTTCCCTTCCGGATATCGTTCATATGACCGATAAGCTCATGCGGGTCGGTGCAACCATCGATGAGATCAACGTGGTAAGAAAACATCTTTCTGCAGTGAAAGGCGGGGGACTTGCAAAGATGGCCTATCCTTCTGAATCGATAAGCCTTATTCTTTCCGATGTTGTGTGTGATCCCCTGGATGTTATCGCATCGGGTCCTACGGTCCCTGATACGTCCACTTTCGATGATTTCCAGGAAATAGTAACACGATACAATCTGAACCTGTCTCCGGCAGTACAGGGTTTGCTGGAGGACGGACTTGAAGGCGTGGTGGAGGACACTCCCAAGCATGAAGATCCGATATTTGAAAGATGTCATCATTATCTTGTGGGCAATAATTCCCTTGCCCTGCAGGAAGCAGAGAAAAAGGCAAAAGAATTGGGATACAATACCCTGTTCCTCACTTCGTCACTGATAGGTGAGGCCCGGGAGATTGCCAAGGTCCTTGCATCGATTGCCAGGGAGGAAAGGACAAGGTCCCGACCGCTGGAACTTCCTGTATGTATTCTCACTGGCGGGGAAACCACCGTGACCATAGGTGGAAGAGGTAAAGGTGGCAGGTGCCAGGAAATGGCACTTTCCTTTGCGATCGAAGCCCAAGGCCTGGATAACATCCTTTTTGTGCCTGCGGCAACCGACGGGAACGACGGTCCGACGGATGCGGCCGGAGCCTTTGCAGATGGTTATAGCGTAGAGAAGGGCAGGGATATGCATATGGATGCAAGGGCAATGCTCCAGCAGAATAATTCGTATGATTTCTTCAAGGAAACCGGGGACCTGTTGATAACAGGCCCGACGGGCACAAATGTAATGGACGTATATGTCCTGCTGATAAAATGATCCCTTTTTGATAGAATATCCGTGTCACCAGGTTTTGGGAGCCTATATCTCGATGTCCACGCTGTAGACTTTCTCAGGGTTCTCCTTATGGATCTTCCAGAAAGGTTCTTCCCCTAACTCTTCTTCAAGTTTCAGTGTCCTTTTCGGTATGGTCTTTGGCCCGAGTACCGCACCAGGTCTTTCGGGGTCATCGATGTAATCGGTCTCCATCATGAAACGGGTACCCTGTTCCAGTGCTTCTTCGATGGCCCCCTTGCCTGCAAGCACTCCTGGAAATATTCCAAGTATCTCACAGACATCGACCAGGGGTGGTGCGTAGTGTTTTACCACTCTGTGAAGCTTGATGCCTGTTTTTTTAGCACGTTCGGTAATATCAACTAGTTCGGGTTCGCCCACACTTTCGGTGTGTAACTGGACGGCACAGTC
>JAWSUM010000113.1:0-8302 GCA_033549165.1 Methanolobus sp. | reverse complement strand
TACGTCCTGAACACAGAACCGCGGATCTACCAGGAAGACGGACAGGGTCTATAGGCTCGTCCCGCCCCCCCGACAATCCCGAACCAATCCCGGATGTAAGAGATTTCATTATGTGAACATGTCCGGAAGACCGGCCGAAGGGTTTCCACCGATTATTTTTCCATGGCCCTGGCCCTCAGATCCTTCGGGAACTTCTCAATGGCGTACCTCAGCGCAGTCCTAGGCATAACTTTCTTGTTTTTCATGATGTAGTCAGAGACCTCCTGCTGGTGCTCCCTGCCCGCCTCCTTGAGCATCCAGCCGTACCCTTTCTGCACAAGGTCATCTTCATCTGTCAGCAGCTTGTCTGCAATCTCCAGGACGTCATTCAGGAAATCTCCCCTGCGGGCAGCCAGTATCAGCGTGACAGCGGCGGCACGCCGGTACCAGCGGTTATCTGAAGCTGTCCATTTCTTAAGTGATCCGATGTACTGGGGATACATGTCGATGAAAGAACCTATCGTGTGATTACACAGGGTGTCGCATTTTGCCCAGTTGTTCACATAATCCCCAACCCACCTCTCAAAAACAGCAAAATCCTCGGGCTCATACTGATCTCTCAGGTTGTATGACCATTCGAACGCGATGAACGACTCTTCCATATAATCCGAGCTTAGAAGGTCCTCACAGAGTGCGAATATCTCCGGCTTGCTTTTGTTAGATATTTTCTTGAAGTACTGCTTTGCCATTTTTTTGACGACGGCGGTCTTGAAACCGTAGGTTTTGATCTCCTCTTTGAAGAAGCGATTTGAGCTGGCTCTTATTTCTTCGTCAGCGTTTTGCTCGAGTTCTTGTCTGATTTGGGAGATGATGAGGGTCATAGGATTTTATTGGGAGGATTAGGAGATAATTGTGATGGTGGATTAGAAAAGTAATTAATTGAATGAGTTTATATTTTAATTAATGCAACCAGTTGTTTATTTTGATCAAAATATATGGATTGAACTAGCTAAAACATATTATGGAAAATATGGAAAAAACAGCGATCAGAAAATAGTTCAGCTTTGCAAAAACATCATTCAAAAATCTGAAAAAGAAGAAATCATATTTCCTCTGTCTCTTGTTCACATGATTGAAACACATCATGCAGCGAATGATGAAAGAAGGAACAAATTGATTGATTTTATGCTTAAAGTATCTCGTGGTTACATAATTTATCCTATTAATGTAGTAAGGCAATTTGAGATTGAAGTGGCTTCAATGAAAATTATGGGTCTCCCAACAGTTGATATAACTGACCTTATTGTAAAAAAAGGTGGATCTGGTTTTTTTGGAGCTGAAGGCCGGATTCAAGGAAGTGCTCCTGATTTTATCAAAAATGAGATATTACAATTTGCTGAATCAGAAAATTTTTTAAGACACCTGGTAAAGAATCCTAATTTATTTAAAGATAAAATTGATCATTTTAAGCATACAGAAGAAATAAACAAAATACGTGAATCTTATCTCGAACTTGTTAAGGATAAAAAGATGAGAGAGAACTATTTATTGTTCATTAATTTTAAAGAAACGGTGGCAGTTGATATTATAAAAAATTGTTATTCTCTTGGAATGAGAGAAGATAATATGTGGTTAAGAGGGTGGAATGAATCCAGATTTGTACATTTTTGTAAAAGCATTCCTACATTTTATGTATTGTTCTATTTGTCATACAGAAGTGAAATGTATATAAATCGACAAATAGACGGTCATGACTTTTATGATAAAGTAGGATTGTCGGTAGCTATCCCGTATTCTGATATTGTGATTTGCGAAAAAATGTTTGCTTCAATTGCAAAACAACAAAAATTGGATGAAGATTATGATACAATTATATTATCATCTCTTCAAGAATTGAGTAGTTATATTTAAGGTGAGAAGACTTTTCTCATTAATTCCAATAACACTTGTAACTTATTTTCATTATCAATCGATTTTATATATTTACCCACTATTCTACGCTTTCATCACAATGATCTTTGACGCGAATCAGCTGGCTTTCAAATGGATATTCAAAATAAAGTCTCAAATTACCTTAAAGAATCGTTTACAAGTGACTTAAAGGCCGGATTTATCACGGATGTCATCGCAGGTATGCTGGTAGCAGCAACCGGAGGCTCGCGGTATTCCATCACCGACCAACCAGTGCGATGACCGTAATCATACTTTCAACACTGCACAGCTTCGAGCTTGAAGGAATACTTTTTGCAGCCATCAAAGTGTGATGTACAAATATCCTGAATGTTCTCTTTCACATATAGAAAAATAAAGAGGTCAAACAAGTAACAAGAATATCGACACAGGAATCGTAACATAATTGTTATTTACCTCAAAAGTATTTTTGGACAACATTATGCCTTTTGGAAATGAATAAAGACCTCTGTAATCACTGTTCTGCAGCTTATTCTGGTATTTCAGCTCGATAGGAAGCAGTTCATTATCTCTTGATTTTAATACGTAGTCAACTTCTTTTTTACCCCCTTTATTCCTCCAGTAAAAAATGTGTTCTTCCGGAGAGAAAATATCACTGGGAAACATATTGTACATTAGCCTCACAAGGTGGCTTTGAACTACAGATTCAACCAGTTTACTCTTGTTCTCAGAATTGGCAAGATACTCGATGCTCGAATTGAAATAATTAGCCGACCCGGATGTCCATGACAGCAGAGAATGGAAAATAAAGGGGTCTTGTGGATATATCTTCTTTTCTTTCCTGAATTGAGGTGTCTTTTTAGGTAAATCCACAGCATAAAGGATATTAAGCACGAATGAACTTTCCAGACTCTGGACATACTTCGATATGGTATTATGTGAACCAATATCAGTATCATCAACCAGACCCTGCCAGCTCACATTTGTCGTCAATCTTCTGAACAAAGCACGAAGGATCTGTTTTACAGCAATTTCAGGGATCTGCCATCTTGCAAGATCACCCATTAGTGAACGTACATAGATCTCATACGTACTGTTGTTGATATTCCCGTCGGAAAAGAACTCATTGATAGGCTTTGGGATGCCTCCGGTTATGAGGTACTGGTCAAACAAAGTGTCCAGATCATCCTGATAAAGTCTCAGGACATTTATTAGAGGGTCAATTTCGCCTTCAAATAAGCCTTGTAATATTTCCTGCCTTCTGGAATTATGCCAGAGCTCATTTTCCTCAAAGAGACTTTTTATTGAAGGACTCACAGTTTCAGCAAATTCTGCAAATTTCATTGGCAACAAGATCTTATCGATTGTCTCATCACCTTCTCCCCGCCTTCCTGGAAGACGTTCTATACTCTTTTTTATGTCTATAGAATGTGAACCTGTCAGCATTATAGAAGTGTCTTTCAAAAAACCTGTATCAACCATATGTTTCAGGCCTTTCTCCCAGTCCTTTACCGATGAGATCTCATCAAGGAATACGTATTTCCTCTCCAGGTTAAAAACTGAAGACCAGCTTATGTACTGACCAAGAACATCAAATAATTCTTTTTCATCGGATACCAGATCACAACTGTAATAGAGAATGCCTTTCGGATCTTTGTCATCTGCTATCAGATCCCTGATCAGGGTCTTGCAGAGTGTCGTCTTTCCAACCTGCCTAGGACCGCGAAGAGTGTATATCTTATCCCTATCAAATTTGATAAAATACTTTAATCGAGGATGCCACGGAATTTTTGCTGCATCCAACTGCCTGATCTTTTCATCATTCAATATTTCAGATGCATTTTTCCACCAAGGATTCTGACGCGATATCTCTGAAAAATCCATGTATTGAGATAGAACATATACATATAAATAATTAGTCAGGCTAGTGACAAGCTTTATATAAATAACTAGTCAAGTACTTGACAAGAATGGCATAAATAATTAATCAAACTTCAATTAAAGAAAAATAATCTCTCATAAATTCTCATAACATTGTTAATTTATTTTCATTACCAATCAATTTTATATATTTACCCACTATTCTACGCTTTCATCACAATGATCTTTGACGCGAGTCAGCTGGCTTGTAAATGAAAACACAGAACAGGATTTTAGAATACTTCAGGGAATCGTTTACCAGCGACCTCAAAGCTGGGTTCATTACGGCTATTGTGGCACTGCCACTGGCCATTGCTTTTGCCATTGCATCCGGTGTGGAGCCGGTTATGGGTCTGTATACGGCCATAATCGCGGGCACGCTGGCATCTTCTGTTGGTGGGTCGCGGTACTCCATCACCGGGCCGACCGGTGCTATGACGGTCATCATCCTCTCGACGCTCCACAGCTTCGGGCTTGAGGGACTCCTGCTGGCGGGCTTCCTGGCAGGTATTTTCCAGATACTCTTCGGGCTGCTCAGGCTCGGTAAGGTTGTCAAGTACATTCCGCTGCCAGTTATCTCGGGATTCACAAGTGGTATCGGTGCCATAATCCTCATAGGCCAGATACCGAATGCCTTCGGAATGGTCATACCTGCAAAGGAACACGTATGGGAGACACTGAGTGCTGTCATCGCAAATCTGAGCAATGCCAATAGCATTGCACTGTTGATATGCGCAGCCACCATAATTCTCCTGCTGTACCTGCCCGGGCTCATGGCGCGGATAAAGTATATCAACAGCCTTCCACCTTCGATAGTCGCACTGGCATTGTCGGTAGTGCTGATATACTATTCAAAGCTCGAGATACCCATAGTCGGCAGCATTCCCGGCGGTCTTCCCCAACTGCAGATGATCAACCTCAACCCAGAGCTTGTGCTGGCCGTACTCCCGGCCTCACTTACCATCGCCCTGCTGGGAACCATCGAAGCGCTGCTCTGCGCCGTGGTCTGTGATGGTATGACAAATACAAAGCATGAAAGCAACCGGGAACTCCTGGGACAGGGAATCGCAAACCTCATACTGCCTTTCTTCTCAGGCATGCCCTGTACCGCAGCCATCGCAAGGAGTGCGGTCAACATAAGAGAAGGAGCGAAAACGCAGGTCTCGGGCATCATCCACGCACTGGTACTGTTCGCGATACTGCTCTTCCTGGGTCCCATCGCCGCGTTCATCCCCAAGGCCTACCTGGCAGGTGTACTCATACTGGTCTCCTTCAGGATGATCAACATCACCGAACTCAGGACCACCATGCATATCAGCAAAATGGACACCGCCGTGTTGCTCGTCACGTTCCTGCTCACGGTGCTCACGGACCTGGTATTTGCGGTGCAGGTAGGTATGTTCCTTGCCATAGTCCTGCTCTTCATCAGGCTGACGAATATCATCGACATCCACACCATAGAGAACTATGACAGATCAATGGGAATCAATGCCACCATCTTCGCCGACCCGTACCTTGAGAAGAATGTCTCGGTCTACACTATCAACGGCCCCTTCTTCTTCGGGGCCATGAACGTGTTCGAGAGCAAGATCAACGAGCATATGAATATTAGCAAGCCTCACATCATCCTGCGCATGCGCTATGTCCCCTTTATCGACACAACGGGTCTTGAGAGGATGAAAAGCTTCATCCATACAAGCAAGAAGATGCATCAGAAGGTCTACCTCACATCGATACAGCCTGAAGTGATGAGAAGGATAAAAAGAGACCACCAACTGAAGGAACTGATACGGAACAAGGAAGTACTGATATTCGAAAGAACTCAGGAGGCACTGGCCTATCTGAAGGAGCAGAATGCAGAGGTAACAAAAACGCAGTCTATGCTGAGCCAGAACCCTGCGGAATAATCAAGCACTGTTGAAGGTAAAAAAGAGACAGGAGGGATTTTCTCTCCTGAATTTCCATAACTTTTCTTTTTTGGTATTGTTGGCCTCAAATCGCAGTCATCTAGCCTATTTACAAGATACGAAAAAGACCTTTGCCCATAATTTACCAGAGGTGTCCGGTTTTCTAAAGAAATTATACATCAATTTATTTTAGATGAGAGTAATAAATTGAACAAGCATTTGTTGCAGGAGAATGAACGAATTGAAATTTACATGCCCCTTGATTGCAGTCAGCAACCTTGAAGTTTCCAAAAGATTCTACGAGGAGGTGCTGGGCCAGAAGATCGTATTGGACCTTGGATGGAATGTGGTATTCAGTGGCGGCTTTGCAATACAGTTCAATTTTGCCGATATCGTATCAGTGGACAAAGACTCGGTAATGAAGAGATCACATAATTTTGAGCTCTATTTTGAGGAAGATGACTTTGACTCCTTCATCGAGCACCTGAAGAAATTCGATGATATCGAAAATGTTCACCCACCCAAAAAACATGATTGGCAGCAGCGTGTGGTAAGGATATACGACCCGGATAGGCACATCATCGAGATAGGGGAATCAATGGCAGTCATTGCAAGAAGATTCCTGAAGAAGGGCATGTCCGTTGAAGAGACAGCAAAATTGATCCAGCATCCGGTGGAATTCGTGAAGGCTGTAAGCACCGGCGGGATGGAAACCTGACCACATCGATTTACATATTCAAGGGATTATTATGAGTCTTCAGAACGAATTGAACAAAATTACCCTGGACAACGGCGTCCGGTATTTTGGCGTAGCTGACCTTTCAGATGCCAGGGAATTCATCATAGACCAAGGCGGAGACGACCTGACCTCATATCCATATGCAATCTCACTTGGAATCAGACTGATCGACCCTATAGTTGACAAACTCCCGCACAGGAATGAGAGGGCTGCGCTATTGAATTACAAACATCATGCATATGATGTGATCAACTCACGACTTGACATGATAGCTTCGATCCTGAGCAGTCATATTCAGGAGAACGGTTATAGAGTACTACCTATCCCCTCATCAAAACGAGTTGATGATCAGCGGATATGTGCACAGTTCTCTCACAAGCTGGCCGCCCATATGGCCGGACTGGGCTGGATAGGAAAGAGCTGCCTTCTGATAACCCCGGACAACGGGCCAAGGGTCAGGTGGACAACGATACTGACAGATGCACCTCTTCATCCCACCGGAAGCAAAATGGAAAACAAGTGCGGAACCTGTGAGGAATGCGTGAGCATCTGCCCGGTTAAGGCTTTTACAGGAAGGAACTTCATTGAAAGTGAAAGCCGGGAAATGAGATACGATGCAAAGAAATGTGAGGACTATTTCAAAGTGATGGAGAGGAAAGGACAGATAGCAGTATGCGGATTATGCGTGTATGTCTGTCCTCATGGGAGAAAAAAGAGTCAGGCGGATTTTACAAAATAAAAGGCCTGGTTTTAAAGCTCCACCATCATCCCATATCCATACTCACCCACAGGCCTTTTGAAGAACCCGAACTTCTCGTAAAAGGCCTCTCTCCCCTTTGCCGACATCAGGGTTATGTACGAATACTCCTGCACGTTCGCTTTCAGGTAGGCCATTATCTTTTCCATAAGTGCCGTGCCAATCCCCTGATTCTGATATTCAGGCAGGACGATCACATCAGCCACGAAAAAGATGAAGCTTCCGTCTCCCACCAGACGGGACATGCCTATGACCCTGCCGTTCTCAACGGCGCAGACGCAGTAGTTGGAATTGTTTAGGCTTTTCTCGATTGCTTCGTTGTTGGGGTAGGGCCAGCCGACCGATTCCCGCAGGTGGATGTATTCTGCCACTGAGGGGAGCTTTTCTTCAATGGTGTAACTGGTCATATCGCTCTTTATTCATTCATGAACAATTGCTTTGCAAACTCTATTCTTTCTCCCAGACCCGGACCTTCGAACTTCTCCGAGACCTTTTCAAGCAGCTCGGGCACGGGCAGGTTCTGCGGACATGCATCAACACATTGACCGCACTGGATACACTGGGATGCGAAGTTCGTTTCCGCTCCCCTGAGAATACCTCCGAGCTTTGCGGCGTACATCATCATGAGCCTGTCCTCATCACCGAACATGTACAAGTTGTTATACATCTCGAAGCATGCCGGGATATCGACTCCTTCAGGACATGGCATACAGTATCTGCATCCGGTACAGTCGATCTTCATCAGTTCCTGGTATTTGTCAGCAACCCTTTCCACAAGACGCAGCTCTTCTTCTGTCAGCGAATTCGGAAGACCTTTTTCTGCAATCCTGAGATTCTCCTCGACCTGCCCAGGTTCGCTCATACCGGAAAGAACTACCGTGACCTCTGGATGGTTCCATACCCAGCGCAGTGCCCACTCAACCGGACTGCGTTTGACATCGGCCTCTTTCCAGATATCCATCACCTCGGAAGGGACCGGATCTGCCAGGTTCCCGCCCCTGAGCGGTTCCATTATCACAACACCAAGACCCCTTGATGCGGCATATTCAAGCCCTTCCCTGCCCGCCTGGACATTCTCGTCCAGGAAGT
>JAWSUM010000112.1:0-8640 GCA_033549165.1 Methanolobus sp. | reverse complement strand
GTATTTACTCAAAGAGTCTGACCCAGGTGCCTGAAGAAGAAAAGAAGATATCAGACCATGTTATCGTCATTGGTTACGGGTTCAACGGCAAGACCGTGTCAAATGCAGCAAAGACCGCAGGCATACCTTATGTGGTAATTGAAACAAACCCTGAGACCGTGCGCCGTGAGAAAAAGCACGGTGAAATGATCCTTTACGGGGATGCGACCCATGAGGCTGTACTGGAATCCGCAAATATCCATTCAGCACGCATACTTGTAGTGGGGATATCTGATTACATCGCTACGAGAAAGATCGTTGAGGTGGCAAAACGAATGAATCCTGATGTATACATACTTGCCAGAACACGCTATCTCAGTGAGATGAAAGCATTGCAAGATATGGGTGCAGATGAGGTGATACCAGAGGAATATGAGACCTCTGTTGAGATATTTGTACGCCTGCTCAAAAAGTACCTCGTGCCTGAAGATGATATTGACAGGTTCACCCGTGAACTGCGTGCGAATGGCTATTGCATGCTGCGAAAGACATCAATGGATGTGAAAGGGGAAGGTTTCAATCTTGAAAATGAGCTTCCTGGTGTTGAAGTATCGTCTTTGAAACTGGGTGAGAAATCTGGAATACACGGCAGTACCCTCAAGGATCTGAACCTGAGGAACAGGTATGGAATAACAGTACTTGCAGTTCGCAGAGGGGGAGAGATCATTGCAAATCCAACAGGTGATACGCAATTGCTCTCAAATGACACATGCATACTGCTTGGAAAACCGGATAAGCTCTGTCAGTTAAGAAAACTCTTTGAGGCCCCTGCAGAAGAGAATGTCACATGCAATGATCATGAGTGAGCTTGCACTCCTCCAAAACCTTCGATCGAATTCCAATGAACACCGTTCCGTCAGCGGTGACATGTGAAAATACAGAAGGTTGAACAATTTATTTACAGGCTTTTTGGTGAATTGAATAAAGTTAACCGTGTCAAATATATAATGTGTCATCAAAGTACTTTCGGGAATTCAACTTTAAGTTGTATTGTTCGGTTATTGTTGGATAGGTGTACTGCATATGATAAAGCCACTACTTGATGTCATATTTCGCTCGGGTAAAAGAATGAATACACTTCTGTTATTGGGGGACGGTCCCAGGGAAATGGAACTGCTACTCAGACATCTGGATACAACAAGGCAGGCTTTACTCCCTCAGATAAGGTTATTGGAAAATCATTCTCTTGTTACTGGTTCCACTGATATTTATGAGTTGACGACCATTGGGAAACGAATCGTTGATGACATGGTTCCTTTGTTAGATACCATGAGTGTTCTGGACAATGGCATTGATTACTGGGGAACCCATAAATTTGATTTCATTCCTGATCACCTTTTAGCAAAAATAAGTCGGCTTAAGGATTTCAAGACAATAAGACCCTCTCTCAGTGAAATGTTCGAACTTAACAAACAGTATCTGGAGTACTCGATCAAATCCACTTCTATCTATAAGCTAGCTACATTTTTCCACCCGGATTTCCCGGCATTTTTCTCGCAGTTGACGGCCAGCAACATAAACATCCATTTTATCATTACCGAAGACGCGTTTGATAAACTGCGGACCGATAGATATGAGGATTATGAAAGACTGGTAACGAATGATCTGATCAATTTATTCGTATATCCAGGGAAAATAGATATTCTTACCTACACTTATAACGATCATTGTATACTGATGCGCTTGCTGAGGCATAATGGGGACACAGATCCAACTCATATCATATGTTCCAGTCCGGACGCAGTTGAATGGGGAAAAGAGTTATTTGAATACTTTTTAAAGGATTCGATACCAATAGCAGGGATGTAATTACCTGTGGATAGCTGGCATTGTCCACAATCAATTTACATACTCAGATTACGGTTCAAGTAAAAAGTACAAATGCAAAGTACCAACTACATTGAAAAAATTACAGAGGCCTCAATCGTATTATCGTATTCTGAGACCTGAACTCTAATTTTTACTTGTGTAACCTCATTTCAGGTTCTTCGTGCTTCCAGATATGCCAGTCTTCAACCAGTTCTTCTTTTGGAAGGTCTTTCATAAATCCAGGCAGAATACCCAGGGTATCACGTATATCTTTTATAGTTTCTTCATATTCTCCCATAAGATAACCCCGATGTATTATTCTCTTTAAGTTTTATAAGTGTGGTGGTAACAGCAAGATCATCTTGCAATATATGTCAAAAGCAATGTTACAGCCACCCAGCATCAGGAAAAAACAGAAAAAAATAAATTGAGATAGGGTTTATTGATGTTCATTATGTTTACGCAGCACAACGAGGACGGGTATAAAGAAGTATTTCCCGGCATACAGATGAAGACCATCGTTTACGGGAACAGGACACTGATGACAGAGTTTGTAATGAAGAAAGGGAGCATACTCCGGAAACATGACCATATGCATGAGCAGACCGGATATCTTGTTTCGGGAAGGATGCGCCTGTCCATAGGTGGGGAGACTTTCGAAGCTGTTGCCGGTGATTCATGGAACATTCCGGGCAATGTACCGCATTCAGCGGAGATCCAGGAAGATTCCGTTGCGATCGAGGTTTTCTCACCCCGCAGGGATGAGTATATCGGTTAATGTGTTAACCCTCTGGAGATACCCATCTCCACGTTTTGCGTTAGGCCCTAACTTCTCACGCAGCTAACTACTGATCTAAATATCGGTGTCTGGCGTTTCCAGTATTTTCACAGTGACATCTTTTGGGACCTTGAGCTCCATCCCAACGGTCACGCTAGCGGTTCCGTAGAGGGGATAATCAGCTTCTATCACAAGCTCTTTTTCGTTCTCAGTTACAACGATATTAACTTTTTCCAGCTCTTCTTTTCCTCCGAAGTATGCTGTCCTTTGTGCTGTCATTTCAACGGTGTTACCGTCCCAGCTATAGACGTTGATAGGTCCTTTCACATTACTTATATGTACCACAGTGCCGGAGCTGGCATTAAAACTACCTGTGACCACATCGCTTTCTACGGAGTCCTTGAGACATCCCGAGAATGCTATGCAGAGCACAAAGATGACCAAAAGTAGAGCTTTATGGTATCGCTTTAGCATGTGTCGAACCTGATCTATTCTTGTACCTATTTATTGTTCTGCAGATTGTTAAAGATGTGTATCCGTACTCCTTAACTTAACAAAATCAACACATACTACAACCGGGAAATGATCGCATCGATCAGGACCAGCAGCAAAAGCGATTAATGAATTTCAAAAACAGGCATTTTACAGTCTGCCATAATCTATCTCCTTATTTTATTTTTTCCTCACTGCCGATCAGTTCATGATGTCTTTACACAGATTCCTGTAACATTGATCGATCAGATCCGGGCTTGCTTTCATCTCTATTACCTGGAAGTCAAAGAGTTTTGCGAACTCTTCTACCATCGAGTCGAAGTTCTTCTCATAGTGCAGGCCGGTATCAAGCCGGGCTACCTTCTTATAACCTGCATAGTCGAAAACGTATTTAGAGAGCTTTATGTTATCAGGGTCAGGTGTCATTCCAGCCGAAACAACCATCTCTCTCCAGTGAGCCGCCCACATGGGAGTCATGAAGAATGTTCCGACACCCCTGGAACCTGTAAGTTTCGCAAGGTATGCAGCCCTGCCTCCGAGCACCGCTCCGATGCAGTCATCCACCACATCCCCGTTGTCCTCTTTAAGGATGCGTACAGCGCACGGATTGGACTCGAAGTCTTTTTCCACTTTTCCTAGTACATTTCCACACAATCCGTATAATAGAAGAATCCCATTGGCATAACGTGACATTTCCTCTGTTTTTTCGTAGACTACATCTTTCAGGTTGTCCGGATCTGCATGCAGTGCCAGTTCAAGCATGTATACAAGCAGAACGCGGCTGTCACCGTCACTGTCGGACATTGTGGACAGTTCCGGGAGCTGAAGCAATTCGTATTCACAACCTGAACTATCCAGCTTCTCAATAAGTCCCGGACAGTCCTCATTGTCCACAACGACCACTTTCTCAATTGCAGGATCGTTCTCGATGATGTGAACTATCTCATCCTCGAACATCCTGCAGGCAATGAACCCCATAACTGGCATTTTTATTCTCCTCTGGTGGATAAAGAGATTTCATTTGTGTGTATTAATAGGTTGTCGTTATTAACAGTGTTACAATATCGTCAATTACTTGTACTTTGAAAAGCCCAGGACAAAGATTACAAGTAATTACCCTAAGTTTTTAACTGTGAAGTATCAATAGACATGGGACTTGTATTTGCTATTCCCGGGTGATATTAATGAGCTATGTGTTTCTTGCCCTGGCAATCTTCTTTGAGATATGCGGAACTACGTGTATGAAACTATCCGAAGGCTTCACAAAGGTTTTGCCATCGATATTGATATTCGTGTTCTATGGCATAAGTTTCATCTCTTTCACAATAGCCCTGAAAAGGCTGGACGTAAGTGTTGCCTATGCCATATGGGCAGGTCTTGGAGTGGCGCTTATCTCTATTATTGGGATTGCGGTGTTCGACGAGCCAATCAGTTCACTGAAAGTGTTATCTCTCATTTTCATAATCATAGGGGTTATCGGTGTGAATCTTACCAGTAACATGCATTGAGCCCATTTCCTGAATCAAAAAATTAATCATGGAATAAAGCAGAACTTAACTGATGGATGCCGACGTACAATTTGTTCTTTATATGATATTGCTGCTATTTCTGGGTCTTGTACTTGCAGGTGTACTTTTAGTGCTGCTATACTTCATCTGACAAGGCGGAAGGCCCGGATCAATCACTCTTTAACATGTCCTTTTTGAACATTCCATACTCATCAAAACCACGGTACATCAGTATAAGAATACCCATAACTACGTTCATCACGGTTGTCACGTAGATCGCTACCATGATGGCTATTTGGTATTCAATGGCAACCAAGGGACTTGAGCCGCCGAGGATCTGCCCTGTCATCATGCCCGGGAGGAAGACTATGCCTATGGTTGTCATATTGGCAAGCGTGGGCTTGAGTGCATTCCTGATGCTCTTTCGCAGGTATGGCAGTAATGCTTCATGTTTTTCGGCACCAAGGGATAACTTTGAAAGATACCTGTTCTCATTTCTCTGTACCTGGTCACAGAAATCATTGATGCCTACGATATTGGCCCTGAGTGAGTTCCCGAGCACCATTCCGCCTATGGGGATGAAGTACCTGGCATCAAATACGTCTGCCAGGTCTATTATGAAACTGTTGAAGTACAAAAGCATCCCAATATTGGTTATTGTGAAAGAGGTGATCAGCGGCGTGATCAATGACTGCAGTTTCAGTTCCGCATTCTTAAGAACTGTATGTGATGCCACTATCACCATGACCATTACCCAGGCAATGTTCAGCGTCGCATTGTTCAGGTCAAAGACAAATGTCAGGAAAAAACCCACAAGAGCCAGCTGAACGGTCATTCTGGCGGCACTTTCAAGAGTTGCACCTATCAAATGCAGCTTTAGGTAATAACTGACAAGGATAGGTATGAGCAAGAGCATGAAACAGAACAGTAGTCCGAGCAGGGATATATCATTGGCTGCCATTTTAATCCACCTTCTTTACCGAGACCATTTCTGTGAAATCGATCACTCTCACGCCTTCACGTTCCCACTCGGGGTCATGGGAGATTGCCAGGACCGTCCATTCAGGGTGTGAAAGGAAAAAATCAACTACCTTTTCCTTTAAAGCCACATCAAGGTCGGATGTAATCTCATCAAGGAAGAATATGTCCTTTTTTGTCATCAGGGAAATGATGATGGCAATGCGTTGTTTTTCCCCTCCTGAAAGGTTCTCGAACTTCTTGGCGAGGATATTTTCCTGCAGTGAGAACTCCGAAAGCAGAGCATTCAGGTCAGCACGACTGAACTTGTCTTTGTTGGCGCCGTAGGAAAAGACCTCTTCGAACAATGTCATCACAGGCCCCTCGCCAATATCGCTGTCCTGTGAGATATGGGCAATCCTTTTCCTTATGTCCCAGAAAAGGGCGGGATCAACTTTCTTCCCTTCAAAGTAGATATCGCCTGTCGAGGGTCTTATGAAACCAAGGATAAGCCTGAAGACCGTGGTCTTACCAATACCAGACCTGCCTTTTATGAGCACTTTTTCACCTTTATCCACGGATAAGCTGAGGTCAGAGAAGATCAGTTTGTCTTTAGTTTCTTCTTTTACAGTGACAGAGACATTCTCCATTCTGATTATTTCCATCCGTTTTCCTACCATTTGATATTTTTCTCAAGACACTAAATAACCTGCAAAGTAATGAACATTACCTTTATTTTGTGGAATTAGAACATAGTATAGACGTATATACAATATATACCTCAGTTTTATATATCACAAGAGTATTCTATATACTGGGTTGGTCCTATACGAATTAGACTTACAACTCTGTCCCCAATTCTAACTGCACACCAACCCACTACTTTTTTTATATGAGTTCATATTCATTCCTGGAGATCATATAATGGATACATTGATACAAGAGGGGCAAAAAGCACCGGATTTCTGCCTTCCGGATCAGGAAGGAAAAGAAGTATGCCTGAAGGACAATATAGGAAAATGGTTTGTCCTTTACTTCTATCCCAGGGACAATACCTCTGGGTGTACAAGAGAAGCGCAGGAATTCAAAACATTAAAAGATGAGTTCAAAGCAGAGGGTGCGGTAATACTTGGAGTGAGCAAGGACAGTATCGAATCACACCTCAAGTTCATCGAAAAGAAGGAGCTTGGCATAACTCTGCTCTCGGATGAAAGCACTGATATCCACAAACTCTATGGTGTATGGAGGATGAAGAAGAATTACGGCAAGGAATACATGGGAACCGTAAGAAGTACTTATCTTATCGATTCCGATGGCATGATTGCTGCAACATGGGACAAGGTCAGGACCAACGGACACGCTCAAAAGGTACTCGATTCATTGCGTGACCTGAAACAGGTGAGATAAGTTAAACAAAAAGTATTAAAAAGGTAGTAAATGTGCTACTTTTGTATAGATTATAAAATATCCCAACACGAGCATTAATAAAGAAATAAGCCATGCCCATCTGAGGATCCTGGCAAGGTTCTCAGGCTGAGTTAATTTAATAAAAAAGCGATCGACCATATTAGGTCGATCTTCCGGATCATTTTCCATAAAAAGGTTTTATCCTTTGATCCTTTTAAGTCTGAAGGTGTTTTCCCTTTCCATCTCTTCGAGACGGAGCCTGATGAAGGTCATTGATTCCTGAAGTTCCGGTATAACCTTGAATTCGAGAGCATTGACACGCCTTTTTGTCTTCTCGATATCGTCAAGAAGTTTTTTCATGGTTGTCTCGATCTCTGCAGCAAGGATGATCTTCTCGACAAGAAGCTCATAAGCATCTGCAGCCTCATCAGTATATGCACTGGTACCAAGAATGCCATATCCACGTTCGTTTATGGATTTCTTGACGCTGGACGACTCGATCTTTGGAACGACGACACCCATGATGTTGCGGCTTTCCAGCTCTATCTCAGGTTTGCTCTTAAGAGCAAAAGCTGTGGATTTGACGGTAATGGTACCGTCAACAGCATTTGCAATACCTATCTTCCGGGAAGCATCTTCATAGGCGGCATCCAGCTCAGTCCTGACATCCTTTGCCTTGCTGAGGATCTCGAAGAACTCAAGGATCAGACCGTCCCTCTTCATTTTCAGCAGCTTGTGGCCACTCTGGGAGAGCTTGATCTTTTTCTTAAGTTCGATCAGTTCGGAACGAGTTGGTTTTACATCTTTTGCGCCCATGTTGGTTCACCTTCTTAGCTCAGTTGCTCTTGTGAGCAGGGTGGTACTTGTCGATATACTTGTTATCGACCCTGGTAAGCAGGGCTTCGGGAAGCTCGGAGAGAATGTCCCAAGCAACTGTGAGTGTATCCTCGATCGACCTGTCTTCATCTCTTCCCTGGCGTACGAACCTGTCCTCGAAGAGGTCGGCGAATTCAAGGATCTTCTGATCCCTCTCGGAAAGCGCCTCTTTACCTACAATGGCCACGAGACCTCTCAGGTCACGACCTTCTGCATATCCTGCATACATCTGGTCGGATACTGCCTTGTGGTCGTCCCTGGTCTTTCCTTCACCTATGCCTGAGTTCATCAGACGGGACAGGGATGGAAGCACATTGATCGGTGGATAGATACCCTTTCTGTGAAGTTCCCTTGAAACTACTATCTGGCCTTCTGTAATATATCCTGAAAGGTCAGGGATCGGGTGGGTGATATCGTCACCAGGCATGGTAAGGATCGAGAACTGAGTGACTGATCCTTTCCTTCCCTTGATAACACCTGCACGCTCATAGAGTGATGCAAGGTCAGTGTACATGTAACCCGGGTAACCACGCCTTCCTGGTACTTCTTCACGGGCTGCACCCATCTGACGGAGTGCTTCACAGTAGTTTGTGATGTCAGTAAGGATAACGAGTACGTGCATGTCGTGCTCATAAGCAAGGTACTCTGCAGCGGTCAGTGCCATCCTCGGGGTGATGATACGCTCAACAGCAGGGTCGTCTGCAAGGTTAAGGAAAACCACGGCTCTCTCAAGAGCACCGGTCTTCTCGAAGTCCTGCATGAAGTACTGGGCAA
>JAWSUM010000111.1:0-8766 GCA_033549165.1 Methanolobus sp. | reverse complement strand
GAGATAATACAGCTCATGAACCCTGATATTGCATCCCTTGCCGGTGCAATGAAAGTCAAGGCTATCTCCGAGTCTATGAGTAAACAGTTCTTCGGAATAATAGTGAACAGGACCGGGGTAATAAGTAATGAACTGAGCAGTGAGCGCATCGAAATCACACTGGGCCTCAAGATCCTTGAGAACCTTCCGGAAGATACCAATGTCAAGAACTCGGTTGCATTCAAGGCACCGATCGTGGTCAAATATCCGGGCTCTCCTGTATCGGTAGGTATTAACAGGCTTTCTGCTGAGATCGCAGGCATCAAGGTTCCTGGAATTGAGACATTCGTTGAGGAAAAGAGCAAGCAAAAGAAGGGCAAAAGGACACTGTTGTCCATGAACCGGAAGTGAGGTCTTCAGTGTGTACACCAAGGACAATAAAGTTGCTCAGTTCCCGGGATTGGAATTCAGGTCTTGATAGGGGCTGGTAATGATGGATGATGAGATAATTAGAGAAAAAGATGGCAAAAAGGATACTCAACACCTTCCTGACGATGCTGAGGTGATTGAAACGGCTTCATCCTCAACAGACACTGAAGAAGTTCTGCCATCAGATCAGGCAGTAATAGAAGAAGAAGAAGAAGAAGAAGAAGAAGAAGAAGAAGAAGAAGAACTGTCTGCTGAGGTGCGGAAAGAGAAAACCATAAAGCTACTCTCAGAAGAGGACTACGGTTCCGTTTCCCTGCCAGAGGATTCATTTGTTATCCGTGAATCAGCAGAGAGTCTTGCTGACGATAATACCTGCGATATAGTACCTCTTGCAGATGATGACATATTTGTGGACGACCTCGCAGATCTGATCCTTCCTTCCGATGAAGTTGTAAGTATCGAGGAGCTTAAAAGCAAGGTAGATGCCTTTTTACCGGACGCCGCATATGAGGATGGAATATCTGACGAGTTAGAGTTCAAGTGGGAACAGGCTGCAAAAGAGATCTTCAGGGAGGAGCTTGTTGAAGAGGAAACAGATGAGGGCGAAGAAGAGTCCGAAACTTTCATGGACCGCGTCAACAAACTTTTTGCAAGAAAGAAGATCAATACCGACCCCTATAACATGATCCAGCATGGTCCTATTGTTGATTTTACAATCCCTGCAGACAGCCCTTACAAGGAAGTGGAACTATACGAGGTCAATCCCCCCTATGCATATGTAAGGATCGCCTATGATCCTACATCACATGAATTCCAGTACCAGGCATTGGAACCCATACTTACGGAAAAGGAAAAGGAACTCCTTGAAGCTATCAAAATGAAGTTCGTAGAAACACTTGATATTAATCTTAAAGAGATATCCCGGAAGAACGCAGAGACTTACCTGCGTGATAACATAATGGCATACCTCCATGAATATCAGATCGACATATCACCCAAAAAGCGTGAAAGGATAATGTATCACATTATCCGCGACTATGTGGGATATGGCGAGATAGATATTCTGATGAAGGATACTTATCTTGAAGATATTTCCTGTGACGGTCCGGATACTCCTATCTATGTATATCATAAGGAGTACAATTCCATTCCTACCAGTATAGAGTTCTCAGGGGACGATGAACTGGATTCGTTTGCCATACGCATCGCTCAGATATGTGGCAGGCATGTCTCCATTGCAAATCCTCTTCTGGATGCTACAATGCCCGACGGCTCACGTATACAGCTGACACTTGGAAGGGAGATCACAACACGTGGAAGTACTTTCACGATAAGGAGGTTCAAGGATAATCCTATCACGCCGACGAACCTTGTCGATTTCCATACCTTCTCAACAGCCATGATGGCATACCTGTGGCTTTCAGTTGAATCGAACAAGAGCCTTATCTTTGCAGGCGGTACCGCATCAGGAAAGACCACTGCAATGAACGCTGTTTCCCTTTTCATCCAGCCGGAAATGAAAATAGTATCCATTGAGGATACAAGGGAGCTGAACCTTTCCCACCCCAACTGGATCCCGGGTGTCACAAGACAGTCGTTCGCAGGAGGTGGCAAGGGTTCTATCGAGATGTACGAGCTGCTGAGGGCATCCCTGAGGCAGAGGCCTGAGTACATTCTTGTGGGTGAGGTCCGAGGAGCTGAAGCCTATGTGCTTTTCCAGGCAATGTCTACAGGACATACTACATTCTCCACCATGCATGCTGACTCTGTACAGTCGGTGGTCCACAGGCTGGAGAACCCGCCTATCAATGTCCCCAGGATCATGATACAGGCACTTGATCTTGTGGCGATACAGGTACAGGTCAAAGTGGGTGATGAGCGTGTCAGGAGATGTAAGACACTGACCGAGATAGTCGGTGTCGACCCAAGAACTGGTGAATTGCTTACCAATGACGTGTTCACATGGGATGCTGCAAAGGATATGTTCCAGTATTCGGGAAGGTCCTATGTGGTGGAAAGTGTAATGGAGAGCAGGGGCTGGACCGAAGAAAGGGTGCGTGAGGAATTAAAGCGCCGCCAGGATATCCTGGAATGGGCCCGTGATAAGAATATCACCCACTTCAGGGACTTTGCAAAGATCGTGGTCACATACAACCGTGAACCTGAAACAATAATGAAGATCGTAAGGCAGGATCTCTATGGTTAATCCATATTTTACTTTTGCGTTTAACATTTTCGGGAAGTATTTCTCGAAGAAAAGGCTCAAGTATTTCGACCTTCGACACAGTCTGTTGAAGAACAGGATGGATATGGCATATGACACCTACCTTTCAGGTGCACTGCTGACTTCCATCATCGGTTCCATTGTTGCCCTGATGGGCTCCGTTTTGATCATTATGTTCGTAGGGGTTCCTGAGTTCAGGGCCACAAGGCTTACATTTCCCGCATGGGTGGGTCCTTATCTGGAGTACAAGTCCATCCTGTTTGGCATCATCGGCTGTATTGTTATCATGGGGATAGTTTTCCTGGTGATCTACCAGTTATTCCTGATGTATCCTGTCATTATGTCAAGTGACAGGAAGCGAAAGGTAGACATCATGCTACCCTATGCTGTAAACTATATGTCTGCAATGTCAGGTGCTGGTGTATTGCCTATTGACCTTTTCAGATCTCTTGCAAACAATCCGATATATGGTGAAGTGGCGACAGAGTGCCGTTATATGGTCCGTGACCTTGAAGTGCTTGGTACCGACCTTGTAACTGCCATGAAGAACCTTGCAATGACCACTCCTTCTACAATGTTGCAGGATTTCCTTCAGGGAGCTATAACTGTTGTGACTTCCGGAGGAGAGCTTGAAACTTATTTCCAGATAAAGACAGAACAGTATCTTATGGAGAACAGGCAGCGCCAGAAGGAATTCCTGGAGACGCTCGGACTTCTTGGTGAGACCTATGTGACTGCTTTTGTAGCCGGCCCTCTTTTTCTGATAGTGGTTATCTCTATCATGTCGATTATGGGCAATGCTCAAATGATCTTCCTGTACCTTATCATCTATGCAATTATCCCCATAGGCAGCATAATGTATGTTATCCTGATCAGCAGTATGACCCCGG
Organism: Methanolobus sp.; assembly: GCA_033549165.1. Taxonomy (GTDB): domain Archaea; phylum Halobacteriota; class Methanosarcinia; order Methanosarcinales; family Methanosarcinaceae; genus Methanolobus. Next base: position 5,244 of record JAWSUM010000111.1, on the reverse strand, counting down.
AGACCTGATATGAATATCAAGGAACTATTCAAGAAAGACCTGCGATCCGATGTGAGCCTTACCGATGAGGAACTCTGTGCAATTGAAGACTCCATGGTCAGCAGGAAAATGGAAGAAGCAAAGCAAAATGTAATGTTGAAGGAGTTCTTCAAGAACCCCGGTGCTATGCTCTTTAAGAATCCTGAGTATACCTTTATCCTCAGCGTTCCTGTTGCTTTGCTGGTATTCATATTCGGAATGTTCATGACATGGGGTACGCCGCTTATTGATGATGTTATTGTTTTCACGGCAATGATCACTATAACGCCTCCGGCTATAGCATACCAGAAAAAGTTCCGGAATACGGATAAGATAGAGGAATACCTGCCAACCTTCCTGAGGGACATCTCTGAGATGAGCAGGGCCGGTCTAACTCTTCCAAGGTCTGTTAACACGGTCTCAAAGGGAGAATACGGAGCACTTACTCCGGAAGTCAAGAAAATGGATCTGTCGATGTCGTGGGGTGTTTCCTTCGAACAGACTCTTCATAACTTTGCCGACAGGGTGCAAACTCCTATTATTGTCAGGTCTGTATCTCTGATAACCCAGGCAAGCAGGGCTGGAGGGAGTGTTTCATCTGTGCTTGAAGCCGCTGCCCGTGATGCAAGAGAGGTTAAATTGCTTGAACAGGAGAGACGAGGAAACATGATGGTCTATGTGGTCATTATTTACATGTCGTTCTTTGTTTTCCTATTCGTAATAGCCATGCTGACATCGGCATTCGTCCCAACTATGGCAGAAGCAGGAAGAGCTGCATCCGCAGCAGGTGCTGGCAGCCAGTTCATAGGCGCGTTCGATCCCGCCCAGTACACCCGTCTTATGCTGCATACTGCAGTCATCCAGGGTTTCATGAGCGGGCTTGTCGCTGGTCAGATGGGTGAAGGAGCTGTGTCCAGGGGACTGAAGCACTCGATCATAATGACGATGGTAGCCTGGATAGTTTTCACGTTCCTTATCTGAGAATCAAAATAAAAAATTAAGAATCAAGACTTAATATTTAAGTCGTAAGGTCGGAGAGCACCTTTCCGGCTTTTTCCTCTATTTTTGAAAAAAGGTCGTTGCATTTCGCATCAATACCGACTATAAGCGGACCGAAGTTCTCGACCTGAAGCTCCCACACCGCTTCTGGCATTCCAAGGTCTATCCAGTGGACAGTCGTGACATCTTTTATGTTCTCTGCAGCAAGGGCTGCACAGCCTCCGGTAAATGCAAGGTAGACACAGTTGTTTTTCAGTGCTTCTGTGGCATTTTTCATCCCGCCTTTCCCTATAAGTGCAAGAACGTTGTGTTTTTCCAGAAGCTGCGGTGTCATCTTGGACATGCGTGCACTGGTGGTGGGTCCTGCTGCGACCACTTCCCATTTTTCGTCTTTTTGCTGCATGAGGGGGCCGCAGTGGTAAATGACCGCACCTTCAAGGTCAAATGGAAGTTCCTCACCCTTCTCTGTCATTTCGAGTATCCGTGCATGGGCTTCATCCCTGGCGGTGAGTATCGTTCCTGTAAGATAGACAACATCGCCGATATCGAGTTTGACAATATCCTCTTTCTTCAAAGGTGTACTGAGGTGGTATTCCATTATTCATCACCTCCCAGTGTAACGGATGCATGACGGTTGGCCCAGCACTGGATGTTAATCGCCACGGGCAGGGATGCAGTGTGGCAGAATGCCTTCTTCACGTGTACTGCAAGGGCGGTGGTATCTCCTCCAAGTCCCATAGGTCCGATTCCAAGGGAATTGATATCGTCAAGTATGCTCCTTTCGAACCCGTCCATATTATCCATGTCTTCCAGCAGGGCGGATTTTGCCAGCCTTGCAGCCTTGTCGAAGGACCCTCCGATGCCCACACCGACAACGATCGGCGGGCATGGCTTTCCACCGGCGTTCAGGACAGTTTCAAGGACGAATCGTCTGATCTCTCCCGTCTCCGTGGGGTTGAGCATCTTCAGGGCGCTCATGTTCTCGGAGCCTGCACCCTTCGGGGCCACGGTTATCCTGACACCTTTCCCGTCCCAGAACTCGTATTTGATGTCCGGTATCCCTGCCCCTGTATTGTTCCCGCTGTTGTGGCGGTTCAGGGGGTCCACAGCATTGGGACGCAGTGGGATGGATTCGGTCGCCTGCCTGACCCCTTCGATAATCGCATCCTCCAGATTGAAATCGAGTCTGGCATCCCTGCCGATCTCAACAAAGAAGATGAGTATGCCGGTATCCTGGCACATGGGTATGCCGCTTTTTCTGGCAATATCGATGTTCTTTAGTATGGCTTCCAGCTGTGCCCTTGCAACAGGCGAGGATTCTCTCTGCTTTGCAGCCTCCAGGGAATCCACAACATCCCGGGGAAGGACGGTCTCGGCACTTTTCAATATATCAACGGTAGCAGTAACGACATCATCATAGCAAATATCTGACAAAAAGGATCACCTTTGGTCTCCGGCGCAGCATCGGGTGTTGAGGTCCTGAACGCCTGAGTGAGTTTTATTGGAGTATTCTGGCATTTCAGGGTAATAGGGTCTTATGTTATTTATTTTACTGCTATTACGGCTCATAGTGTATTGGTTATTGGATTTCAGGAGGTCGAAATGCTAAGGTTGATGGACCTTTTGCGTTGGATGTTCATGTAATGAAAAGGTTGGAGATATTGGAAGAATGTTGATAAAAAATTGAATTAATAATGAAAGAGTGCTTTAATATAGTCTAAATAGAAATAACCTTCTAGTCTGATAATCTGAAATTTTAAAGGCATGAATGGATGTGATATAAATGAAAAGATCTTTGCTTGATGTTATATTCATGTCAGAGAAGAGAAAGGGAGTTCTTCTGCTACTACAGGATGGGGCAAAGGAAATGGAATATTTTCTCAAGTCTCTTGATACAACCAGACAGGCACTACTTCCTCAGATAAGGATACTTGAAGATCATTATCTTGTTTCACACTCCCAAGGCACCTACAAATTGACAGCAATTGGAAAACTGATAGTTGATGAGATGCTTCCCTTACTTGGAACAATTGAAGCTCTTGACATCGACATTGATTACTGGGGAACTCGTAATCTTGAATTTATGCCCTCTCATATCTTAAAAAGAATCAGTGGAATCAAGTATTGTAATATTATAAAACCCAGTCTAGCAAATATCTATGAAGTAAATCAGGATTTCATTGAAAAATCTAAGGGGACTGTTTCATTATTCTTCATATTCACATTTATGCATCCTAGCTTTCCTCTTTATATATCCCGATTCATTGAAAATGATATAAATACTTCTATAATAATCACAAAAGACCTGTTAATAAAACTTAAAAAGAGTTGGCAAAAAGAAGCAAACAGTTTCATTGGCAGTGGAAAAGTTAAATTATTCTTGTATCAAAATGACCTTAAATTTGTATCTTTGTCTGTGAGTGACCATTGCCTTGCCTTAAGGATGTTGGATCAAAATTATAACTATGATAATACACAATTATTCTGTTGTAATCCTGAGAACGCCCTTTGGGGAAAAGAACTGTTTGAATTCTACTTAAAGGACTCAATATCAATAACTGAAATCTGATCAGCACTCTGCCTATCAGTTTTCGATAAGATTAACATTAAAACCGGAATATCAGGCATTACTTGTTTTTTAAAACAGTCCTGTTCTTTTGGTTGTCCATATAAGTTAAAACTGGTGCGGGAGAAGGGATTCGAACCCCCGAACGCCTGCGCGAGCAGATCTTGAGTCTGCCACCGTTGGCCGCTTGGTTACTCCCGCATTTGAGTATCGGTCCTTCTACAGCGGTATTTATTATAAATCTATCTGTTGTTGTTTACACTACTGGCAGTTGTCCTGGTGGAAGGCGATAGGAGTTATATTGTCTTCGCTATTTCTATTACGGAAGAATATTCAAAAACGATTAGGTTAAATATTTGTTTTTCAATATTCCTTAATAGACAGATTGGTATCTGACGGGGTCTGTAATTGAATTAAGATGTGGGGGGCATTTTTATTAGAAGGAGTAGATTAGACATTACACTTGCTATTCTAAAGATCGCTATGAATGGCGCCAAAAAGACTCAGATCGTCTACGGGGCGAATCTGAATTCAACAATAGCGAACAAGTATCTTGAGAGGTTAGAGGACAAGCAACTGATAGAACAAAGGGGTAACATGTTCGTTACCACTGATAAAGGGCGTGTGTACAAGGATCTGGCCAGCGAACTGGATGTCCGCTAGCTGCACGACCACCTTCAAAACGACTTAAAAAACTAACTCAGACAAGTCCAAGGAGATCCGACAATTTGAGCAGAACACTTGCGACCTGGAATTTGATCGTATCAACAAAGCCCACAGGCTCTATAACTATGTCCTTGTTCTCCATTGCATTATAGAAAGCCTCTAACGGGTTTTCTGATCCCGGCAACTGATCAATAGCATTCTCTTTTACAGTTACCTTGAGGGTAGCTCCTATGCCCTCTTCAGGACCGATCTCTTCGAATGTTGTGATCAGGGCATTCTCAGTAACTGCCTTGATATGAAGCTCTGAGCCATCATCCATCTCTATCAGAAGATGGACAACCTCATCTCCAAGCATGTTCTTGATCAAAGAGGGGACCTGGTCAGCATTTTCATTGTATTCGTTAACTACCAGGTCAAGTTCACTGAACGTGATGGCACTTGCAGGCTGTATAAGGACCGCCAGCAAAAGCAAAAGGATGAGTAATGTTTTTTTCATGGTATTCCTCCCAATTATTCCTATCAGATCATCAGATAATAGATATATATTTATTAATTATATATTAAATAGTAATCTGCAATTTTTATAATCGGAGCGTAAAACTCCTATGTCTTTAGCCTCGCATTAAATCAGAGATTTAATGGGAGTTCCATTTCTTTGAAATGGAACAAAGGGGATGTAAGCGTCCATTACCCCTAATTCCGTATGTATTCTATTACTGTTTCTTTGCTAATATTTCCAATTGTGCTACAGAAATATCCGTCACTCCATAATGTATGTTTATCTAAAAATTATTTTTCAAATGATATTCTTTTTATTCCCATAATTGCCACGTTGTTTCTTGTTTTGATCGCCTGACAACAGATAGGATGCTGATTTTAGGTTGACTTTTTACAAGAATATGAATATGGTCTTTGTCACATTCCATTTCTATAATTTCAAAATCGGATTTAGAAACTATTTTCAAAATGCTTTCCTTTAATTCGTTTTCAATTCC
>JAWSUM010000110.1:0-8812 GCA_033549165.1 Methanolobus sp. | reverse complement strand
CTGTAGCACAAAAAGCTTAGATGCCCTCCACTTCAGTGGAGGGAGTAGTCACCAGCGGTACTAAATCAGATTTCTGGTGATATAAATTAACAAGTGATTCTTATATATTCACAATATATGAATAGAAATACTTTTATAATTACAACCCATATTAAATATTAGGCCGGGTTCATAACGTACCACCAAACAACCAACCACCAACCAATTCTATCCGGCCGATCTTTCTTCTTAGTAGGGTGGCGATCCGTAGAATTCCGGTTATATTACCAACGCTAGGCCGCAAAGGAGAAACACCATCCCCATGTCGTGGCGTCCCTGTGATTTCACATTCTCTCGAAGGATTTACAAAACTCAGATAACTTGCAGCATGTTCAGGATGCCATGGCAGTTACATGTTGTTGCTATAAAGAAAGTTAGGTCCGTAGCGGCGGGAGTTGAAGGTTCCTCTTTTAACTGTCGAAGATGCCTCATGACAGAGACCAGATTATCCCGGAGGTCTTTGCCGCGTATCCCACCGATGCCCGGCCCCATTTGACAACTCTCAAAGACCCAGCCGGCCCGATCGTGTGAAAGTTCACGCACATAGCTGGTTATTGTTCTTGGTTTTACCCTTTTGTAGGTATAACAATATCCTTCTTGTCCTTTGCAGTTGTCAGGACATATCTCGCCGGAACGTGCATAAGAAAGGAAAATTGCACCATGTTCCGGAAAACTTCCTGCTATGATATCCGCAGGGAAAAATGCGACCATATCTTCGAAAAGATCAATCAGAACCCTATCGCCCTCATCAATGGAAACCTCACGCACAAATCCCTGCTTCCAATCGAAACGTAATAGATCCACCATAATATCAACAGCAGCATGAGAGGGGATGGCAGGAACTATATACTCAGGAATTCCAATATCCAGGAGTGAAGGTATGTCTTTTGCATCCATGCAGTAAAAATAGACCTCAGAGCCGTGACCTGTTGCCTCATAGGAAGAAAACTGATGATTATCATCTTTTTTATTAACAGCCAGTGTACTGAGAACATCCATCAGATTATCCTTGTCCCTTAATATCTTTGCATTCTTTGAAGCCGGCGCCTCACAGTTAACATCTACAACAAGTACAAAGGACAATTCGTGCTTCTTTGCATATTCCACGAATTTGTTGCCGATCTTCCCGCCACCAATGACGAGATAGTATCCACTGATAACTGGCAGGGAATTTATTCGATCGATCTCTGAGTCTATGCAGCTGATCGACTTCGAGTCCATTATCCGGTCACCACCCGGTTATTCATGTCAATAGATTACTATTGAAGAGCATTAATGCTTTCCTTATGCTTGTTCATCACTCTTTATTCCCGGAAAGTACATTATCGATGTATCTTTTCAGATGAGCATGAACTTTGTCCATATCCTGATTCCCTGGGAGTTCTGCCATTGTTTTTTCAATATATCTATTCTCCACTAAAAGACGGAAAGTCTCAGTGAAATTCATGTCGAACACCCATGCAAGCCGTGTGAGCCTCAGATCATTGCAGGTCCTTACCCCGGAAGTACTTGAAATCTTATTGTTGAGTATGTCGCTGATCAGATATTGTGAATACTCCGGGACATCCGGCAAGCCCAACTCCAGTGCCGGATTGGGACACTTATCTTTTACGGCGTAGTAATCATCAAGAACCTTTAAAATGTCCAGTTTATCAGCATCCCTTACTAGCATTGAATGAAAAAGGCATCTTTGTTCCAGATTCTCCGGAACCGTTCGGAGATTATGGAAAGAGATAGCTTCATAGATGATCTCCTGCTCTTCAGGAGGCAAAGAGGAAAGCACATCTTCCGATTTCAATATCCTTACACCTAATAAAGCATGGTTCTCGGATGCCGAGTCCTTGAATGTTTGATACTTGTGGAACTGCTCGAAACGACCGATATCATGGAAAAGTGCTATAGTCATGGCAAGGTAGCGCTCATCTTCGTCCAGCTTTTCGGACCTTGAGATCAAGGAAGCGTTCTTGCAAACCCTCAGACTATGCGCTTCCTTGAGCTTTATGTTCAGCGATATAAAAGGGTCTTCCGAATAAAAAGATCTGACATAATCCGTGAACCACGCACTCAATATCTGAAATATAGAATTTTCCATCAGATCTTAAACAACTTTTATCCGTATTGTTGTTTTCGCCGGAGACATAAGAAAGGTAGTTCTCAATAAGTATAAATAACATAAGAAACAAATTTTTTTTGTAAAACGGGTGGTGGTGTTTCTGGAACAGAACACCAATAAATGAATTAGAAAGGGGTACATAAAATGGCGAATCCGTCGTTAACAAGTAGTGTATACGGTATAACAAGTGACACTGTCGCTTTCCTACCAACATTGGTGGCAGTGATAATACTAATTATAGTTGGCTGGATAGCCGGTCGGGCTCTGGGTAAGATCGGAGCGAGTTTGCTTGACAGAATTGGTCTGGATGACCTGATACTAAAGACATCGTTAGGTACGATGTTCGAGCGATCCAACGTGACCGTAGTGGAGTTTTTCGATGCTGCGATAAGATGGTTTGTATATATCATTTTTGCAGTTATCATCATTGATCTTCTGAATATAGAGATCGTTGCAGATTTCCTCACCAGTATAATTCTCTATATACCAATCATACTCTCTGCGCTGGTAGTCTTGATTATCGGATTGCTGGTAACTGACTTCATAGCAGGACTTGTTAAGAACATCCTGGTCGCATCGGGTGCTGATGAGAAACTAGAGACTACATCTGTCGGAGCAGCAATGAAAAACAGCGGGCTAACTCTTTCCGGAATAATCTCGTGGATCGTGAAGCTCTTCGGATACCTTGTATTCATAATGGCTGCGCTGGACATACTTAACTTGCCGATCATTGCAGTGGTAGTCGGACAGATATTGGCCTACCTGCCGAGCCTGTTCGCTGGAGTTCTGATACTGGTGATCGGACTTCTGGCAATCGACCTGTTTGCAGACTACATCGGTGACCTGATGAAGAATATGGATGTAGAAGGTAGTGAAATATGGGTACCTGCACTCAGGGGCTTCCTTGCACTGGTAGTAGTACTTCTCACCCTGGACACATTGCAGATAGACACAAGTATATTCTACATATTCCTGGGCCCTCTTGCATGGGGCATTGCAATTGTGGTCGCCTTCAGGTGGGGCATACAGGAAGCCATTGTGGCTTATGCGAGAGAGAAGAAATAGACCCTGTATCGAGTTGGCCATTTCTGGCCGACTCATTTTAGATTTGCATACCTCGCATGTCCGCAATGAAAACTATTTTATATGTTCATTTGTTCCTAAACCTATAGACCAGGTTACGGACCGTGTAATGCAATGAACATAAGTTTATCTGACAGAATAGTGGACATACCTCCTTTCCATGTCATGGAGATACTGGAAAGGGCACAGGAACTTGAAAGAGAAGGCAGGAAGATCATCCATCTCGAAATAGGGGAACCGGACTTTCCGACCGCACCTCATATCTGTAAGGCTGCACATGCGGCCATGTGTGCCGGCAACACGAAATATACCCATAGCCAGGGTTTGCTTGAACTCAGGGTAGCTATCGTTGAGAACTACAAAAACAAATTCGGCGTGGAAATAATTCCCGAACAGGTGATAATCTCTTCCGGAACCAGCCCTGCAATGCTTTTACTGTTCATGGCGCTTATAGACCCAAATGATGAGGTGATAATGTCAAACCCGCATTATGCATGCTACCCTAACTTTGTAAGGGCAGTGAACGGAGTTCCACGTTTTGTCTATACTGACAGGCATAATGGTTTCATGCTGCAACCGGAGGCGGTCAGGGAAAATATCAATGAGAGGACAAAAGCAATACTCATAAATTCACCATCGAATCCCACTGGCCAGGTATTGCCTTCCGGATTACTGGAGGAGCTGGCTGATGTTGCAGGCGATATTCCGATAATCTCGGATGAGATATACCAGGGACTTGTGTATGAAGGAGAAGATCACACCATTCTCGAATATACCGAGAATGCCTTTGTACTCAATGGTTTTTCAAAGCTCTATGCCATGACAGGATGGAGACTGGGATACCTGATAACTCCAAAGGAACACATAAGGACCTTACAGAAGATGCAGCAGAACTTTTTCATATCCACTAATGCCTTTGTGCAATATGCAGGGATAGCTGCTCTGCGCGGCCCACAGGATGCAGTCGGGGAAATGGTCTCTACATATGATAAAAGACGTCGCTATCTTTTGAAAAGGATTATTGAGGCAGGCATGGAGGTTGAGAGCGAACCTAAAGGCGCATACTACATACTTGCAGACGCCCGTAAATTCGGAGAGGATTCCCTTGAACTCAGCCACCGGATACTCGAGGACATCGGCGTTGCCGTAACACCGGGGATAGACTTTGGCGATGGCGCGGAGGGTTACCTGCGTTTCTCCTACGCGAACAGTTTTGAGAACATAAAAGAAGGCATGGACAGGATACAGGCATACTTTGTTTCTGGCAAATGATACAAATCAACCGGAAAGGGAGTTCAGATATCAGCGACCCGTACAGATTCAGATTTGTAGTGGTCGAACAGATCTCTGCCCCATTGGAGTGAAAGGGGGCTTTGGAAAAGGACACGCTTATAATCGTAATGGGAATGATCTGTGTTCGACAGTAGTCTTAACATGATTCCATGATCGTTCTGTGTGAAAGATACCAGACCCATTTCATCATTGTGGACATAAACATCAATTATCTCGTTATCGATCAAGTTCTTATATTCCTGATAGCTGTTACATTTAAGTTTATCGTGAAGCTTAGCAGAAACAATGACAGACACAGGTACCCCTTTTTCAATATAAGCTGCGAATATATCACTGAAGTTCGGGAACATGAAAGAGGTAATGACAGCAATAGACCTTGATTCTGTTGATAGCCTTTGGAACTCTTTGTCCACTTCACATATTTCGGGAATAGGAGGATCTACCACAGTACAGGGACCAAGTTCACTTATCCTTTTCAGAAGATGTTGTGGTATGAAATCCAGTTCATAGCATCCTATATTTTCCAGTAGATCAAACATATCCAGCAGCGGTACTATCTTGTCGACCAGTACTGTTCCCATAGCTGTGAGTCTGCAGGGACCGTCAATCATGGAAATGATATTACTATCACTCAGTATCCGTATCTGAGGAAACAGAGCCTGCCTGCTTGTCCTGAGGGTAGACATGATCGTTCCAGTATCTTTCGGACCGTCGTTCAACAGCAAAAGGATATCTTTCACCAGGTATGAAGTGAATATTGTACTGAGCAAGTTTCTTTTCATCTTACATCACCCGCAGATATCGACAGAACTCCCTGCTTAAGGTGGATCAGAAAGATCCCGGGGAGAAATAAAAATATCAACATTTTTACCAGATCAGGAATATTTAATAGATTATTAATAATTTATTAAATTCGCTTAATATAAATATCTTTTTACTAGAAATATTTTTTTTAAACATTTTACGAACAGATACATTAATACGATACATTAATACAATCAGGAAGTCACGTCAATGAAAGCATAGCATAAATACAAAAAGACATGAGCTCTTAACAATTTTAGCCAATACTACAAAATGTAGTAGTTTTCAGCAAACTATATATAGAGTTTGGTTCATACCCATTTACTATATAGTACACTCATGGAAAAAAAATGGTTTTGTACCCATAACATATTGTCCGCAATATATTGAATGGGCACCAGACTATAGCGCAATCCCGAAAGTGAGGACCAAATGACAACTGAAAGAACGGAAGATTACCTGAAGGTGATTGAAAAGATCATTGAAAAAAAGGGTTATGCACAGGTGAAAGATGTCTCGAGGGAACTGGATCTGAGTTCACCCAGTGTAACCGGCATGTTCAAGAAACTCACCAAACTGGGTTATATCAATTATGAGAAGTACGGCGGTGTTACACTTACATCAGAAGGTGAAAGAATTGCGAAGTGTACAATGGAAAAGCACAGTGTAATAAGGGATTTCCTGCTGATACTGGGAGTTGATGAAGAGACTGCCGACCAGGATGCATGCAAGATAGAGCATGTGCTTGCCCCTGAGACTTTTGAAGTCCTCACAAAGTTTGTTGAATTTATTGACAGAAGGGAAGAGTGGCCATACTGGCTTGAACATTTCAGACATTTCTACACTACCGGAGAATACATCGAGTGTACCCCTGCAGCAAAGGACATATGTCCAATACACGGGAAAAAAGAAAAGACGACCTGATTTTCGGTAACTAAGCATTCTTACAATCCCGCATATAGAACAGGGAAACCTGCAACAGAGATGTCACTATCGATCACTGTTTTGCATATGTAAACAAATTAGGTATCGCGAAATCGCTATATATTAAAAGTACGATTACGCTAAGTCATAGACAGGGATGGAAAAGAATTGCTCAAGGAAATAAGTTAAATGTTCGAGATCACACTTGATACCCTAAAACCGGGGGACCTTGCAAAAATAACCAAAGTACGTGTGAAGGGACCTGCCAGAAGAAAATTGTTCGATATGGGGATGGTTGCAGGTTCGGAAGTGGAGCTTATAAGAAAAGCACCTTTGGGCGATCCCATTGAGTTCCGGATCAAGGGATATAACCTCTCGATCAGAAAAGATGAAGCCAGACATATCTTCGTTCATCTAATAGAATAGATCCTCACTTTTTTTAAAGGACAGAAATTTTGAGCTTTTTCATCGTATATTACAGAGGACACAATGGAAAACAATAAGATCAGAGTCGCCCTCGCCGGCAACCCCAATGTGGGGAAGACCACATTGTTCAATGCGATAACCGGCTCAAGACAACATGTCGGGAACTGGCCCGGAGTCACCGTTGAGAAAAAAAGCGGTACGAAGATGTACAAGGGTTATGAGATAGAGGTCGTCGACCTGCCGGGGACCTACAGCCTGACAGCCTACTCAATGGATGAGATCGTTGCAAGGGATTTTATCATCGAGGAGAGGCCCGACATCGTTATCCAGATAGTGGATGCATCGAACCTGGAAAGGAACCTCTACCTTACCACACAGTTGATGGAACTGGAAACAGAGATGATCATTGCCCTGAACATGTGTGACCTTGCACTTGAAAGAGGAGACAAGCTATACCTTGGCAAAATGGAGGAGATCCTGGCAGCCCCTGTTGTCAGGACGGTCGCAAGCCGTAACATCGGTATTGATGAATTACTTGATAAGGTCATTGAAGAGAAGAACAATGAACAATACCACGGACATGAGATCGGTTACGGTGACGAGATCGAAGGGATGATACTCGGAATTGAAAAAATACTTATTGCAGACCAGGAACTTGCAACTAAATACCCCCTCCGCTGGATGAGCATCCGATTGCTTGAGGGTGATATGAATGTAATGGGCAAGATTGCAAAAAGTCCGATATCTGGAGCCATCAATGATCTGCTTGGTTCCATTGATCAGGAAGAATACGAAGCAGAGATCGCTGACAAACGTTATGTGGCAATCAATGCTATCTTCCCCCAGTTATGCACCAGGTGCAACGTCAGGCTGAGCAAATCGGACATGATCGACAGGGTGCTGACCAATAAATACCTTGGCATACCCATCTTCCTTGCCCTGATGTGGGGTGCCTTTGAGCTTACTTTTGCATTCGCCACCCCATTCATGGATATGATCGAGATGGGATTCACATGGCTGGCCAGCAATGTAACAAACTCTCTGGAACCTGCCTGGCTGGCGTCCCTGATAGGAGACGGCATCATTGGAGGGGTCGGAGCTGTGCTGGTATTCGTCCCGAACATCTTCATATTGTTCTTCCTGCTATCCTTACTTGAAGGCAGCGGATACCTTTCAAGAGCCGCTTTCATAATGGACAGGCTTATGTACAAGATCGGAATGCATGGCAAATCCTTCATACCCATGCTCATGGGATTCGGGTGCAATGTTCCGGCAATTATGGCAACACGCAGCATAGAGGATGAAAAGGACAGGTTGATCACCATACTTGTAGTTCCCTTCGTTTCCTGCGGTGCCAGGTTACCTATATATATACTGTTTGCAGGAACTTTCTTCGGACGACAGGCAGGAACTATTGTTTTCATGATGTATGTACTCGGAATTGCAGTTGCCGTGATATCTGCTAAATTGCTGAGGTCCACTGTCATCAAAGGCAAGCCTGCACCCTTTATAATGGAAATGCCACCATACCGCGTACCAACCCTTAAGACCAGCCTGGTCCACATGTGGGACAACGGAGCAATGTATATCAAAAAGGCAGGAACTATCATACTTTTTGGTGTGGTGGTCATCTGGCTGCTGGCCTCATTCCCCTGGGGAGCCGAATACGGAAGCGAGGAAAGTTATGTAGGCATGATAGGACACTTCTTCGAGCCAATAATGAAACCCTTGGGCTTTGACTGGAAGGTCACAGTCTCACTCATATTTGGACTTGTGGCAAAGGAGATCGTTGTTGCCTCTCTGGGTGTTCTGTATGGAGTAGGAGATAACCAGGAAGCTCTTTCACAGAGTCTGCTTGCAGACCCTTCGATCACGGCCCTTAGCTCACTGAGCCTCATGGTATTCAGTTTATTGTATATGCCCTGCGTAGCAACACTCGGAGTAATAAAAAAAGAGACAGGTTCATGGAAGTGGACAATTTTCGCACTGATCTACGGAATCATCGTTGCCTGGTTACTTGCCTTTGTGGTATACCAGGGAGGGAAACTGCTTGGATACTGAGGTGACGAAATGAAGAGGAACAATAGCCGTAAAATATTATTTGCCCTTCTTATGGGATCCGTTTACTCC
>JAWSUM010000109.1:0-8976 GCA_033549165.1 Methanolobus sp. | reverse complement strand
AACCAAAAAAGTACATTTACGCCAACTTTGATGCCATAAATACACTGATTTTAAGACAAAAAAGAGCAAAATCGTAGAATTTGGCTTAAAATTGTTTAAACTGTCAGATAGGTTTTCCTGACAAAAAAATGATAATTTTGGGTTGAAAGAGAAGACATTCTCTTCGTCAAGGAGTGAAAACTGTCAAACTTGGGTTCTAATAGTCAGCCTCTTGTATATGATGATGCTGTTGACGGTTGTTTTGATTGCAGGATTTACGAGTTTATAAAAATCTTATTTTTGTCCCACAGAAAAAGGGTCATAATTGAAGTACATCAATTTAACGCAGATGACAAAGCATTTTTAATAATATAGGCACATCTATCTTGTTAATCACTACTTTGAGGTGATGCTTCTATAAATAGATCAATAGCCATAAAAAGAAAATGAAGAGTTTGTAGCGGTAACTACAAACTTTTGCAGACAATTTGACTGCCATCATTTTGCCTGCCAGTATTGCTTGGGCCATGTGACTGAACACTAGGCAATGTAGATATCACAGTTGCACTGTAATACAATGTATGACATAACTATAACACCATTGTACTACCATGGTACTACCATTATGTTATAATATGTTATAACCTATATCGGCGCATATATACTTGTCGATAATACACTGTAGTACAATGTAATTACATTGTAACTGCACTACTAAATTACATGTATAACATGTGTGTTATGACATTGCAACTTCAGTCATGTGGTCTTCTAAACATTAGCAGGAAGCTAAATTTGAATTATGAAAATCTATGATTGAAGATGATGTATTAACACATTTAAAAATGGTTCTATGTATAATTCAGATAATCCATTTGGTTATCATTACACAGCGAGAAATTAAACAAAATAAAGATTGAATTAGAACATGCAAGTTCTAATTCCTTTTTCATTTTTACCTCATTGATCTTGCAATTAACTCTGTCTGACGATGGATTTGTTCTTCCTTGTACACGTCTCTCTGATTAGAAACAACTCTTCTTAGTTCATGTGGATTGGCTACAAACCTGAAACTTTCCTGACCAAATAAAGCGGCGGTCTGAACGTAGATTGTACCATAACCAAATATACTTCCAAGTATACTTTGTCTCAGGTTAATGTTTGTATTTTATCTAAGGATGCCTCATCAACGTTTCTTGATAAAATTCCATGTTTTATGATTATACGTTGATTAGTAACAGCAAACTCAGTTGTTGTATAAATGAGATAAACAAGTATCAGTGGAGTAAAATATAATATCCAACTCCACAAGGAATGTATAAGAAATATGATCCCGTGTTTCCGTGTTTCAAATAGAATTGTTTCATTTGGTTTCAAGTTATCCGCTATGTAAGACATTTTTGTACCACCATGCAAGTGTAATATTCTTAAAACAGTATGGCAGTATATTTACTATGTGTTTATATATTCTGTAATTTTGTTAAGCCAATATACACGTACGTGCACTTCTATGTATATATTTTATAAACATGGTATTCCCAACACCGGTATATGCTTCACATAAGCGGCCTTCAGCTCATCGGCTGAGATCTGATCGTAGATGTCTATGGCTTCCCCTTGGGTATCGCCTCGGAATCCTTTGATGAAGTCCTTTGACATTCCGAATCTTCTTTTGCAAGTACTTCTTTGATTATTATCATACTAATATATCTGTAAAATATTCTGATTAAATTATTAAAATATCAATAATTAATCAATTTTATATATTGTGTGTAACAATATATCATTATGTTCCACGACTGTTTCTTTTGTGATCGTCAGTTTGGATATGATGCGATAGAAAAAGAATATCTTCATAAAATTGGTAGACATCTGCTGTGTTGCAATTGCTTAGCAGATCTCCGGGATGCACTGGGTTTCTCTGTTATTAAAGAACCTGAAGACAACTCAGAAATGGAATCTCATACAAAGGATAATTTCGCAGTATAGAGATGCACACATTCTGTAACTTTTCCTCTCTTCTATTTTTTCTTTTTAAACTCAAGGGCTCACTCCTAGCACCGGCATATGTTTCATATATGCAACTTTCAATTCATCGGCTGAGATCTGGTTGTAGATGTATATGGTTTCCTCGGGTATCGCCTCGAAATTCTTTGGCGAAGCTTTCCTGCACTTCGGTTCATCTGAGTGAGCGTTGAAACAAAAAGTCCAATGTAATCCAAGTTTTATAGCGTGCATTATATTATTACACTTTTAATTAATTACATCTCTAACATACTTATTTATACTACTTTGCACTACTTTCCACGTGGTCGGTATGAATGATTCTGGGAACTCCAATATGGTCAAGATATTGGTAATTACAATTGTCTATCTTCTAATGCTGGCAATTGCTGCTCTGGTTGCGGGCTATACCAATGCTTTGTAAAACATTACAAGCTTAACTCTGTTCTTGTATGTATTCTATATTCGTATTCTTCATCGTTCATTACCAAAATGCAGTTTTCACAGTTTCTTCCTGGATTTCGGGTAAAGTTCTAATAACAAAAAGTACACTATCATAACAGAACCTGAAAGTTTTAGAGGGGGACTTAAATTATTTGGGGATATGGATGGCAAATTGCCTGGGGAATAAGTGATATGATTGAGAAAACCGCTACTTGACGTATTGTTCGCATCTGAGAAAAGGAAGAATACGCTCCTTTTATTACGGGATGGTCCCATGGAAATGAAGGCGATCCTTCAGTTCCTTGATACAACACGTCAGGCGTTGCTTCCACAGATCAGGGTACTTGAAGACAGTTATCTTGTCGCAAAAAGCGATAGCGATGTCTATGAGCTTTCAGTCATCGGTAAAATGCTTGTTGGCAGGTTCCGCTCTCTGTTGTGCACTCTGGAGGTTCTGGATACGGACATCACTTACTGGGGCGAGCATCACATTGACTTCATACCTTCTCACCTGTTGAACAGGATATGTGAGCTGGATGATTGTGAAGTCATAGAGCCCGATATCACGGAGGTGTATGAATTGAATAAGGATTTCATGGAACAATGTCTGGAATCCAGATCAATTTGCTCTGTTATCTCTTTTTATCACCCTGACTTTGCTTCCTTCTACTCGGAGTGTCTGCCCAGAGGGATAAATGTATCGATAATAATTTCCAATGAACTCTATGAAAAGGTCAAAGCTAATGAGACTCAATACAAGGAGTTTATGAATTTCCTGAAAAGGGACGATTTGGAATTCTATTGCTATCCTCATGAAATGGAATTTGTGGCTTTCTCTCAAAATGATCACGGTTTCTTATTCAGGTTGCTGACCCGTTCGCATCAATATGATAGCAAGCAACTTGTATGTCATGGCCCCCGTTCTGCAGCATGGGGGTATGAGTTCTTTGAACATATCAAACAGCAGTCAGTACCTATAACTGATATTTGAGTTTCTTGAACCGGATGTTTTAGTTAATCGGATACATGAATTGTTTCCCCAATGCAGCATCACAAATGAATCAAAAAATAAATAAAATTTGAATGCATTAAGACATCCGAGGTTTTTATGGATAGGACACTTATCTTTGGGATTGTACTGTTCTTGTTCGGATTGGTGGTAGGACTTTCAATACCCGGGGAAACCAGTGGAGCTGTTCAGGAAGACATTCTGGGCATATCCGGCAGTACGCAAACTATGGGTTCCGCGGGTGCCAACAGCAATGATCTGCAGCTTTATTCCTACAACTACACATTATACAATTCCGGAAGCCAGGGAATATATGTGAGATATGTTGAACCTGTTTTCAACGAAGAATTTGAAAAGCTAGTGATATCAGAGGATCGCAGGATATATGTGAATAAGAGCATCGGTCCGGAATCCGCGATCCAGGTTTCAGGAAACGTAGAGTTTAATATGACAGGTCTGTCAAAAGAAGACATCCTTAAGATCGAACATCTCACAACCGGAATTGAAGTGAACTCCGTGTTCACATTGCCTTTCCCCTGAAATACAGATATGGAGTAAGATATTTTAGAATTGAACAGGAGAGGATCGAACATTACTCTCCATCCCTTAATTCTGCTATGTCAGAGTGGAATGCTTTGAATTGCCTGAATAAGGCTGCATTCCATGAAGATGACCATAAGATTGTTCAGAACCAGGAATATGCCTACGGATGCAATGAATCCTTTGGAAAATCCCCACAGTCTCATCCATCCCGCCCCTTCCTGTCTCAGTAATCTGTAGTTGCAGTAGACAACTACCAGGAAAAGCATTTTCAGTATGACTAGCGACCAGACGCCATACTCTGCCATGACGAGCCTCAGGAAACCGTTCTCCTCAAAACCGTAGTTCAGGGCATGCTGGGTGGTAAAGAAGTCTCCGAGCACAAAGAAGAGGATGATGTACCTTACATCCTGCAGGAAAGCGACCAGGTCGGATATCACGGTTGCATGGCAATTTACATTGGACATGGTCAATGATTATTGTGGAGGTGTATATATCCGGTATGCAGGTTTTGTGCCATTGTATGTACAGATATCTGATAGTTTTGTACATAAAAATGCTATTTTGTGTCAATAATCAATACTGACTTCTCTCCGGGTGTTACTATATGATCTCTCCTGAAGCCAAGGAGGATTGTCTGTGCTTTTACTGCTGCCATAAATCTCACATTGGGAACAATTTTGTACTAGTAAGTACAGAATAATCAATATGACAACAGAAAAGAACCCACTTGATATAAGTGAGTCACTTCAGGAGCACAGGTCAGATGCTTTTATGATCGTGGGCAACTCCAACAATGCTGATATGTATTACTCCACTCATTTCTTTGCTTCCGATTCTTTTGCCTATATCCAGACAAAGGACACCGATGAGATCCTGCTGGTCTCTGAGATGGAACGCGGGCGTGCCGAGATCGAATCAAGGGTTTCCCAGGTGCGCACTCTCCAGGACTGCAATTACCGGGACAAGATAAAGGCAAGAGGGGACCCTTCAGTTGCTTACTGTGACTGCCTGGCCGAGATATTGCAGAAGCACGGCGCTCGCAGGATAGCGGTTCCGAGGGATTTTCCCTATCATATCGCGCAGACCCTCAAGGAAGAGGGCTTCTCCTTCGAAGCTATCAAAAGTCCTTTCCAGCAGCTGCGTGCTCGTAAGAATGAATCGGAGATTGGGGATGTGAGGAAGGTTCAGGATGCCTGCAACCTTGCTATGAAAGCTGCCGTGGATATGATCCACAAGTCTGAAGCTGCAGATGGAAAGCTGAACTACCATGGTTTTGACCTGACGGCTGAAAAAGTGCGCCATCAGATAGACATAACTCTTCTCGAGCATGGCTGCGAGTCTGAAGGTACCATTGTCGCCTGCGGCAGGGGCTCTGCAAATCCTCACTGGGAGGGTACAGGAGTGCTCCGGCCGGACGAACCTATTGTAATCGACATCTTTCCCCGCAACAAGAAAAGCAGGTACTATGCGGACATGTCCCGTACCGTGATCAAGGGTGAAGCATCGGACAGGCTGGCAGATATGTACGAAGCGGTCCTTGTAGCCCAGCAGGTGGCCACAGAGATGGTCAGACCCGGCGTGAAATGCAGCGAGATACACAGCAAGGTATGTGACGTATTCGAGGAAAGAGGGTACGATACTACCAGGCGTGGTTCAAATATGGGATTCATACATTCCACCGGGCACGGGGTCGGCCTGGAGATACATGAGGCTCCTCCTGTAGGAGAACGTGATGTTGTCCTGGAAGAAGGCAATATCATCACGATCGAACCCGGCCTTTATTATCCTGATGTTGGTGGCATCCGCCTTGAGGATCTGATACTTGTGACCAAAGATGGTTTCGAGAACCTCACCGAGATGGAAAAAAGGTTTGTTGTCTGATCCTTTGAAAAAGTTTATGTTACTTAAGGACAGGTGATAAGATATGGCAAAGGTAACACAGGATCAGGTAGAAGAGATGTTCGAAAAATACTTTAAAGCCGGCAGGATACTCTCCCAGGTAAGAAGTGAGGCAAAGGGCCGGATAAAAGTAGGTGCAAGCATGCTCGAGGTGGCTGAGTTCGTCGAGAACCGGGCCGTGGAGCTTGGCGCAGACGGTTCTGCCTTTCCGTGCAATCTTTCCAGAAATGATGAAGCTGCACATGCAACTCCCCATGCAGGTGAAGAAACGGTTTTCGGGGAGGACGTGGTCAAACTTGACCTGGGGGTCCAGGTTGACGGCTATATCGCAGACTCTGCCGTAACCGTAGATCTTACAGGTGAGTACGGTGATCTTGTAAAAGCTTCCGAGGCTGCTCTTTATGCTGCGATAGACACTGTAAAGAGCGGTGCGAATACAGCCGAGATAGGTGCGGTCATCGAGGATACGATCACATCCCTTGGTTTCAAACCCATCGGCAACCTTACAGGACACGGTATAGGCCGTTATATTCCCCATGCGCCCCCCAGCATTCCCAACAGGAGGATTGGGAATGGCTCGGTTCTCAGGACCGGTGATATCATTGCCATCGAACCTTTTGCAACCGACGGGGTCGGGAGGGTTGTCGATGGAACTCTCACTGAGATATTCCAGGTGGTACGGAGCAAACCGGTCAGATTGCCTGCAGCCAGGAAATTGCTGAAAGAGCTTGAACCCTACAAGACTCTTCCATTTGCAAAGAGATGGTTCAAGACCGATCAGCTGGACTTTGCGCTAATGCAGCTTGAAAAGGCAGGGATAGTACATTCATACCCGGTGCTCAAGGAAGCAGGTGGCGGAATGGTCTCACAGGCAGAACACACACTTATCGTTACGGATGACGGATGCGAAATAACAACAAAATGAACAGGAAGGGATCCTTATCCGAAAAACATCTCCTTTGAGAATTCTCCTGATATTTCTCCTGATATTTCTCCTGATATATCTTTCAATATTTACATTACCGGCAGCTGCCTCCTATAGCTGGGAGAACGATATAACCGTGGGTCTTGACGACATGTCCTGGACCTACACCGAGCAATATTCAGCGGAGGGGTCAGTTCTATTCAGATCCTTCATCGATTCCGAACTTGGCGACAACGATAGTTTTGTTGCTGCCTGGGAACTCCTGAAAATGGACAGATCAAGCAGAAAGCAACTGCTGGATTCACTTGAGGATAATATGGATGTGAAAATTAACGGCTCATCGGACAGCATAAAACCCATTAGGGTGGAATCCGATCTATCTGCGGAAAGTATGGGTCCGGTTAGTAAGGATGACAGTATCGTCAACATCTATGAGGTTCAGTATGCTTTCGATGATCCTCTTTTCTCTCAGGGAGATCGTATATGGTTCCTGGGTGAGCCGGACACGTATGTGACCATCACCTTCCCTGAAAATGCCAGGGTAGTATCCACTGAAGGGATAGATAATGTATCAATTGCTCAGGACGGTTCCTTTCCGCAAGTAAGCGGAGAATTTGGTTTTACAGGTGAAGTCGTGGTCTATTTTGAGAAAGATGAAACCTTGTTCATAAAAGCAGAAGGTGACGATACGGTTTTAGTTCCTCCTGGCGAGTCCGATGAGCGATCTTTCTATTCAATTGTGGATGAGATATTTCCAGGTTTCACTGATGAATTCCTCGAGAGCTTAAAGGGAAGCTCACCGATGTGATACCTGCCTTTGAGATACAAATAGGACGGTGATTTTCATGATAATAGAAAAGATCGAACTCAACAACGGATCGGCCATTGGCCTGAACATGCAGATGCAGAGTGCTCCACTCTTGCTTATAAAAGCCGACAGGGGTTTTGTCATGTGTGGTTATCTTGATATGGAGGCAGCAACGGCACTTGGCGATGTGGCGGTCAAGGTGAAAGGCGTGAAGACATTTGAGGACGTACTTGAAGCCTTGGTTGTGGGTGCCACTCAAAAAGCCATCGATCTTGGAATAAAGGTGGGTATGACGGGTAGAGATGCACTTGAACTTATGTTCTAGCTGACCTGTCGGATTTTTCTTTTGAGTATATTGAAAGGCTTTTAATATTACTTCCTGCTTCTATTGCGCTACATGCTATATGCTTTTGAGTTGTCCGGAGAACATGATGCACTCCCCGGCAAAGAGATATTCTCCTGCCTGCAAGTTGCGGGTCTTGAGTTCAGGGAACATGCACATTTCGATCAGTGCCTTGTAGTCGACATCCGGGGAGATCACAGGGATATTGACAAGGCACTCGTCCACATGGCAAAAAGGCTTGCAATGACCCATCACATTGTTAAGGTTGCAGGCGTGTGTGATGTCGAGGCAGATGCAATCATCGCAACAGCTGAAAAGCTCGATCTTTCAGACTATATTGAACCCGGACAGACCTATGTTGTGCGTGCAAAAAGGATAAAGCATTCGGGAAAGGTCAAAAGAGAGGAAATTGAGGGCAGAATTGGGGGCAGTATCTATCGGAAGGGTTTCAGGGCGAATATGAAATCTCCAGATGTCGTGTTCCGTCTTATCATGACCGACAGGGCTATCCTTGGTTCGGTAGTCGCTTCGGTTGACAGAGGTGATTATGAGCACAGGGTACCTCACAAGAAACCATTCTTCTACCCGGGCGTGCTAATGCCAAGGGTTGCCAGGGCCCTTGTGAACATAAGTTGTGTCAGGCCAGATGAGTTATTCCTTGACCCGTTCAGCGGGACTGCCGGGATACTTGTCGAAGCCGGACTGCTTTCAGCTCATGTGGTCGGTGTCGAGGTAAGGCAGAAGATCGCTCATGGTTCGAAGATGAACATGGACCTGTTCGATTCCGATTATTCTCTTTTGGTAGGCGATGCCTGCAGGATTCCTATAAAAGGTTCCACAGTGGATGCGATTGTCACGGATCCGCCTTATGGCCGCTCAGCAGCCATCAAAGCAGAGTCCCTGCACCACCTTTATTCAGGTTCTTTCTCGGAAATGTACCGGGTGCTCAAAAAAGGAAAACTTGCTGTAGTCGTGTCAGAGATGCAGGTTACTGAATTTGCCGAAGAAGCCGGTTTTTCAAT
>JAWSUM010000108.1:0-9071 GCA_033549165.1 Methanolobus sp. | reverse complement strand
CCACACACCATCCCCCAGCCTGTCATAATCCCTGATGATGTCCCGTAGATTGGCTCGTGTACCGGCACAGGAGAGCATGTTCATGTCACGACCCGTATTTTTGATAAACTCAATGGTATGTCTCTTGCGCTCAGTTTAGGTCTTGCTTTTTACCCCCGTCCGCATGTATTAGTTCTTGCGGCTCGAAAGTCATGTATAACAGGGTCGCTACTTCATCACCGGACCCATCTTTGATAATTAAAGTAAAGAGCTTAAACAGGTATTAGTACAGGGGGAGGGGAGGGATTAAATAAAAATTAACAACTAACTCATGCTAACTGGTACGAACTCTTAGTAACATAGTATTACATTTAAATTATATATTAACAGATATGGCAACACCCCACCGGCACAATAACTGAATACAATACCCCACACAATATCCAGCGCATCGCCACCCCCATACAAACACCCGTGCAGTAGGACCATAGGGATCATCCCCACTGTTGACACCCTCCCCCCCGAAGGACCCCATTGTCAGAATCGGTTACACCAAGGATTGCTATCGTACTGCATCACCCACACCCGGCCAGCAGTAATTATAAATCCCATCCTTTTCATAGCGCTACCCCGTATCCCTGTATAGCCAGCCAGACACGAGGCAAGAGCCTGACTCTGCGGCATTGTGAGAAGATGACCGACAATGGACCAGCCTACTGAACATCCAGACGACGTCAACCCATCAGGACCGGTGGCAGGGATACTAGAAAGTTTTGTATAGAATTACACAATTGTTTGAACAATATCATCACAATTATTTTATAATGTAAGATCAATAAACTAATGAAATGATTCAGAAAGATATAATCACGACGGACCAATTTGAAGATAAAAATAGAATGAAAATTGCCTTACTGATAGATGGCGATAATGCACAACCATCTTTAATTGAGAAAATTATAGCAGAAACAGGAAAATATGGACCAAGCACCATCAGACGCATTTATGGTGATTGGACAACACCAAACATGAATGGGTGGAAAGAATCGTTAAATAATCTTGCAATTCAACCTATCCAACAATTCCGTTTTACTATTGGAAAGAATGCTACTGACAGTGCAATGATTATTGATGCTATGGATATCCTTCATAGCGGTTTAGTTGAAGGTTTTTGTATTGTCTCTAGTGATAGTGATTATACAAGACTAGCGACAAGGATCCGTGAAAGTGGAATTTTTGTTATGGGAATTGGTCAAAATAAAACACCGAAACCCTTTATAAATGCATGTAATAGATTTGTATATACTGAAAATTTAACTCTCAATGATTCGAAATTAATCAATGCAAAGGATGCAGAGAAATCATTAATATTTGACGAAAAAGCCAAAATATTAGAACCTATTCCCATACTCAAGGAAGCTTTTGAAATGGCATTAAGAGAAGATGGGTGGGCACATTTAGGCACTATGGGACATTATTTACCTCAGCTAGATCCTGGTTTTGACCCAAGATCGTATGGTTTCAAACAATTATCACAACTAGTCAAGGCACATTCAAATATATTTGAATTGAAACATCAAGATGATGGTTCTATATATCTGAAGATAAAAGAATGAATATTTTGCTTCGAAAATCAATAAAAAATATATGAAATGTGATATGACTGGGAATTTATTAAACTTTAGTGAGATTAATTATCGAGTTCATCTATCTAACATACGAATATCCACTCAATTCGGCCCATACATTTTACAAGGTATTGTCATCAAGATAACGTCAACGACTTATAAACCGCATCAATTGGATCTTCATAAAAAGATATCTGGAACTTACTAAATAAATCCGGCGGCACTGTTGACATTTTTGATGCCACTGATATCGGGATGAGGACTTTCCTAGCTCCAGCATCCATGCAAACCTGCAAGAGGTCAGATAAATTATCTATACTACTAATAGAACCGCCTATAGTAATTGTACCCAAGATTGCAGTCTGTTCTTGTACTGGCTTCTCCAGAACACCTGAACATAAACTAAGAAAAGCTGCAAGAGCCAGATCATCAGACATTCCCACGCCAGTTAGGTCTTGCACATGTAAATGGAAATCTTTTTCTTTTATTGAAATACCTTGACTGACTGATTTTGCATTTGCCTTAAAATAGTTAAATGCGTTTTGAATCGCTTCTTTAGCTTTTGGATTTGAACCAAGACCTGATTTATTATATTTTCCGGAACCTGGAACAACCTGTAACTCTAACTTATACACTCCAATCTTGCTGGAGGGAGCAGCAGACACTGCATAAACCTGCCCTGGTTTTGACATCCCTGCAGGAATGATCTTGCTTCCACCGCTCTCCGGGACCGTAACAAAATGTTCAATCATATCTTCATTGTCGATATAAGAGAAATTAACATCATAAAATTCAATCCCACCGATTTTCTTTAACTGCTCCTTAACCCTTCTTCGTCCTACCATTGCATATTCAAGGATCTCTTGTGCTTCCTCTTTGGATATGTTCTCGTCAGGGTATACCAGCTTCATTAAACCGGAAAATGTCTTTTTCACCGCAATGACATCTCTCTGGTTCAAATTATTTCCGAGCTTGAAATAATTGAATATATTGTCACTGAAAGATCGTTTTCTCATTTCTCTGAGGAATTCAGCAAAATAATCTACAATAAAACCATACCTATCAGTGAAGTGTTCTGGTCTGAACTTTGGAACCTCCCACCCTGGCAGATAATAGTGGATCC
Source organism: Methanolobus sp. (assembly GCA_033549165.1). Lineage (GTDB taxonomy): Archaea > Halobacteriota > Methanosarcinia > Methanosarcinales > Methanosarcinaceae > Methanolobus. The sequence goes on along the minus strand of JAWSUM010000108.1, from coordinate 6,341 downwards.
TGTCAAAAAATGCACTATCGTTATTCATCCCTTCGGGGAATGGAGCAAATAGGTGGAATGTTTTGAGCAACGATGATATGCTCTGGTTAACATTGCCAACAAAAACAACGGATGCATTTGCATTTATCTGGTCTTTTCCCCTGGCAAATGAACCGGATGCCATGTAATCTTTGAGTATCTGTATTCCATCTTTGTCTTTGAACCGTATCCCTGCAACTTCATCGAAGGCAACAACGTCCCACATCCCCACGAGTCCTACCTGTCTTGTACTCATGTTATAGAACAGGTTTGCAACCGTGGTCTGTCCCCCGGATATCAATATTGAGTTAGGGGATATTTCCTTGAAAACATGAGATTTTCCGGTACTTCTCGGTCCGAGTTCACACATATTATAATTGTTTTCAACAAGAGGCACAAGCCGTTCTATTAAATGCCATTTTGCCGGATATTCCAGTTGTGTGGGTTCCATTCCGATGGTTCTTAGAAGGACGTCAATCCATTCATCTTTTGTGAAGTTCTTCCTCTGGTCTATAAAATCATTTATGTTAACATTTGGAATCTGTATGGGTTTTAAGTCAGCGATCATAAATGGGGACTGAGAAGAATCAGATAAATATTCCATCTTGATGATGCACCAGATACCACCACCGAGCAGTTTTTCATATTTTTTTATATAAAATGGGTTAACTTCTACTTTCGAGATTCCCAGGTTGGAGAACAATGCTTCGTAAACATCCCGTTTTTCATTGAGCTTAACGGTAACCTTGTCTATTATAGTATAGTATCCAGTTTCTCGTATTTTTGACTTGATCAATTCAGCTTCATCAGGGCGAACGTAATTCTCTGAGAGTATATTTTTTACTTTCTTGACGCCCTCTTTGATAAGGTCTTCATCATCTGTGGCACAGTTTGATCCTAAGAGGTATTCTAACACATATATGGGAACATTATGCCCTACTTTCATAAGTTTAGTGAGGTCCTTTCTTACCACCTTTCCTGGGAAATAGGTGTTCAGTTTATTATCGATCTCAGTGTTTGAATCTATATCTGCCATTTTCATTTGCCTGACTTATTGATTGGTTGAATTTATTAAAAGTCATCTGTTATTAGAATGTCCACTACCATGGGAATCTCAAATATTTCCGGTTGCAAAGCCTTTGGATTGTCATCTATCCCAATTAAATTATAGGTTTTATTTTCAATATCGCTACTTAGAGTTAATTTTAGTTCCTGGATCCTCTCTTCTGGTTCATCTGATGTACTATCAGCAATGAGCAGTTTTTCATCACTTACCTTGCGTCCATCAAAATCATATAATGCAATTCTGCAGCTCAGAGGTTCACGTTTATCGGTTACTTTTCCAGTTTGTAGCAACCTTAGCTTGAAGGTCCGACTGGTTATCTTTTTATGGGACTCTAAGACGGTGATCTCTACTTTACCGTGTTCTATACCTTTTCTATCAAGGTCTTCATTAGAACGGATGTGATTATAGACCAATACCGGTATCACGACCTCCTGCAATGATGAACCACCGTGGACATAATTCACTCCTCCACCCTGGGATTTGAAGCGCAGTTCTCCAAGAGGGACGTATAGATACCTCTGTTTATCTGAATCTGCAATTGGAGCCATCCTGAACTTATGTGTATTCAATAGCTCCAGGTCCTGTTCGCTCATGATGAATCGCTTATTCGATTCATTGATCCTGCTTTTATCAAAACTTTGTATTTCAATTTTATCCACACTTTCGAGGTGCTCTCTTTTATAGATGAAACCATGGTCAGATGTGATTATTACTTTTGTCACATTAAGGGATCTGCCAAGGCGATTGACCATCTTGTCTATGTCCTGGATGGTGGACTCTACTGCATCGAAAACCTTGTGTTCTGATGATATCTTATCGCCTGTATCGTCGATTCGGTTATGATAAATGTAAATTACTCTTTTACCTTTTATCTCATCTCTTGCATCATCTCTTTTCGGTTCCATGAGCTCTCTGAAATTGAGTGCTATGGAATCAGGATGGCCTGTTGATAGGATTTTTCCTCTTTTTTCAGTCCCCGCAGAGTCAATCCCATCTACGAAGATATGATTGTTCCTGTACTCGAATCTGTTGTTCGGCAGAAGGCTTGCCATTCCAAGTTTTGTGTATGATGGAAGTGAGCCTGCCATGGCTTTTAGTTCCAACATGCCTTTTGTGCTGTTGTTGAGCACTTCTTTTAATTCAACTGCATTTTCATAGCGCAATCCGTCAGAGATGATGACAGCCACTTTATCTCTATCATTCTTTCTGATAATGTTGTCAACATATATGTCGTAGAACTTGTTCTGGTTGTCAATGAGTTCTATATTCCAGGTATCCTCAAGCTCTGAAGTTATCAGGTCGCTCCATTTGGTGAGAAGTCGGTCCAATAGGCGGTTATACAGATTTTCGACATTTTCTTTGATATCTTTCTTGAGTATATCCTTCTCACTATCTTTATCGTAGTGGAAATAGAATTTGCGGTAATAATAATCAATATGAAAATAGCGTTTTGTGTACGCTTTAAAGAGCTCATTCAGATTTTGCTCGTTAATCCCTCGCTGCTCAATATCTTTTGAGAACTGGTTCAACTTTATGGCATTTTCAATAGCACAGTAAATGTTCCCATACACCTGATACCAGTGCTTTGTTTTCCGCTTATCGATCCATTCAAGATATTTTTCGAAATTGTCGCTGCCGTCATTAATTTCTTTGACAATAGTACGGATGATGTTCTTATCAAAGACATCAACAGATTCAGCCTCAAGGTAATCTTCCACCTGATGTTTATTCAACTGTGATGTCAGGTTCGTGAAGAGTTTATTGTCATTTTCTGAGAGTATATTTTGGCAATAATCATCAAATGTTCTGGAGTCTCGTGAATGGTCCATCCATCCTCGTATGAATATTTCACATTCATTGCTCGATCTGTTGATATATTGCTTATAGGATTTCAGGTTGACTTTTGTATTCCTGCTGATGTGAGTTATGATGAAGCTTAAGAACAGTTTCTTCAGTGTGGGGTGTTCGGATGAGTGCCCGAAACGCCTGCTTATCACATCCCAGAATTTATCCACAAGTCCGAATCGTTCAAATTCATTCCAAATCGTGTTTTTTTCTTCATCCAGTGAACTCATTAGCAGGTTTTTGACGATCTCTTTTTGATCTGTTGAATGGGACCTTGAGATAGTTGCCAGCATTCCCAATATGAATTTGTCTTCGTTCCAATCATTCTGGTAATGCCGTTTGAAGGCTGAAACACGGTCTTTTTTTGCAAAGAACTTTTCATGTTCTTCCAGTAATTTATCGAGGTCGTATCCTTGGATACCAAGTTCACTTTTAATATCCGATATTTTGCTGTTCTCGAATCTGGATGAATAGAGCTGTATGTCGAGCAGCCAGTTGGATTTTTTATCCCGTTCTGCTTTTGGGGAATAGATAAGATAATCAGACTGTGTGTCATCTTTTTCAAGGAGTTTTTTTGTTTCGAAGAAGTTGTTATCCAGGATATGCAATTTTTTGCCATTTTCACCAAGAGAGGATCTGATCTGTTCAAGCTCTTCTTCATCCTCAACTGTCTGGTCCTTATCGTACCAGAACACAAGCTTTCTTTTCTCGTATCCATCCGTATCTTCGAATTTTTTAAGGATGGCCTGGATGGTCTTTTCTATGTTTTGCATATTTTAAACCTGTTTATGGGTCATTATTGTATTTTTGGCGTGTTTGGCACGTTTATGGCGCCTTTGTGGTGTCTTGATTGATCTTGCTCATATATCTTGACCAACGCAAAACGCCATTTTTCGGTGAGTCTATATTTCTGTTTGCTAATGCTTCGCCCGGTATAGCCATCAGATTAGTTATTCCACATCCATTAGAACATATCGGTAAGATTTTAACATGGTCCTGACTTAGTTCCGACTTGGTCCCTACCTGGTCCCATATACGAGCACAATCATTTGGATATGCGTTCATTCCATGTCCTTTTTGGCTATGAATAAACATTGGAAATGCCATTTATCTTCACCATATTTTCCTTTCACTTTACGATTAACAGAATTTACTTGACGATTACTTGACGATTATACCAGTCCTTTTAGGCGGTATCGGGTGGAGCGTCCAGCCCCCAGTTTTTCAGCCAATCCCATTTCAACCAGTTTCCCGAAATCGACAGATGTAACAGCACGAGTAACACCGAATTCTGCTTCACATTGCCGGCTAGTGAGTTCCTTGCCTGATGTGAAGAGCCAGTAGATGGGTCTTTTCTGGTAAGTCCTGGCGGAGTCTTTGAAGAACGACTTCAGGAAATACTCCCGTATGATCCTCTCAGACGACTCGCCGCCCTTCTTTGTTTTTGAGAGCGCCCCTGCTATGAAATCAAGGTTTTCTGCAAGGCTCTCTGCCCCGAACGTGACCTTGAGGAATTCCTTGAACCTTGACACGATATCATCTTTGAAGTATTCATCTTCAAGCACCGGAATGATGTTATCATCATCAGGCATGAATGACGGCATCGGGACTTTTTCCTTGAAGTCTTTAATGGTCTCACCCTTATTCGCAAGTATGAGCCCTTCTTTAGTCATGTTTTGATCCCTCTTCGATCAGTTGGCGCTGGTGTTGTATCTCGCGTTTGAGTTCCTCTTCTGTTGGTAGGTAGAGCATGTATTTTGATGCAAATAGCTGCTTGCTGTTATTGAGCACCGAATACTTTGCGATGGCCTCGTTCTTTTTTGAGCAGAGGATCAATCCGATAGTCGGATTATCGCCGGGCGTAATGTATCTGTCGTCAAATATCCTGACATAGCTATCCATTTGACCAACATCCTGATGCGTCAGTTCACTAATTTTCAGATCTATCAGGAGGTAGCATTTCAAAATACAGTTGTAGAAAACAAGATCAATATAAAAGAAATCATCATCGAACTGTAGCCGTTTTTGTCGTCCAACAAAGGCAAAGCCCTTGCCAAGTTCAAGAAGGAATGACTGGAGGTTACTGATAATGGCTTTTTCGAGTTTCGATTCATGCAGAACATCGGAATCAGGTAAACCGAGGAAGTCAAGAATGTATGGTTCTTTTATTGTGTCTATCGGGTTTTTCAGATTGTGTCCTTCTCGCGTCAGCTTCATCAGGCCTACTTTATCCCTACTTTTTAGCAATCGCGCAAAGAGAAATGTGTTGATCTGCCGCTCCAGGTGTTCAACAGTCCAGGTCTCTTTCTCGGCTTCGATTTCATAAAATAGGCGTTCGTTCCTGTTTTCTACTTTGGTCAGTGCCCTGTAATGCGACCAGCTAAGTACAGGAGAAAAACCCTGGATGCATTCGCTTTTTTTAACTGCACGGCTCATGTCTTCCAAAACATCACAAGCCGTGTGATGATTTTGCGAAATCCCATCCAGCTGGCCAGATTCATCACAAGCCATGTGACGAATCTCAGGCAAGCGCTCAGCATAGGTCTGATAGAACAACCTGAAATAACGCAGGTTTGTCAAAGAAAAGCCCTTGCCATACCTATGTGAAAGTCTGGAAGAAAGCTCTTCAAGCACCTTTTTCCCATACTCTGCCCGCTGATCACCACCCTGAGCCTCCTTCACGATCTCACGCCCGATCAACCAGTAGGCGATAACCATCTGGTTATTGACTGACCTGACAACACCCGCCCGCGCCTGGTCAAGAATGGTAGCAACCCGGTCAAACAGCTCGCCGTTTTGAGGCTGTTTACCGATCAGCTGATCTTGATCACCGTTATTGGTATCTATATTCATATCTCCCCAACCAACCCCTCAAACTTCGCATAATTCACCACAACCCCATCATCCAGATCAATATCAATAAACTCCAGCGCCTTATTATTGAGCACCTCATCATACTTTGCAAGCTCCTCTATCTGTTTATTGAGCTTACCCCTCTCCTGCTTGTCCCCAGCCGAATCTCCCAGCATCCCCATCCTCGCATCAAGCTTATCCTCAAGCTTTAGCAGGTAATCAGTCCTCATCTTAGCCAGTGTCTCCTTATCATACCTGTGCATATACACCAGCGCATTGAATCCCCTGCCCTTGCCTGATGTGAAGAGCCAGTAAATGGGCCTTTTCCTGTACATCTTCACGTGGTCTTTGAAGAACGACTTCAGGAAATAGTCCCGTATCACTTTCTCAGGCGATTCACTGCCTTTCTTTGATTTCGATAGCGCCCCTGCTATGAAATCAAGGTTCTCGGCCAAGCTCTCAGCCCCGAATGTGACTTTTAGGAATTCCTTGAACCTGGATACGATGTCATCTTTGAAGTATTCATCCTCAAGTACAGGGATGATGTTATCATCGTCAG
>JAWSUM010000107.1:0-9130 GCA_033549165.1 Methanolobus sp. | reverse complement strand
ACGCTTATATCTACGTAGTCATAGTATATAACTATATATGGTTACCAATGCCAAATAAACAAGGAGCAAAAATAATGGATCTGAAACGAATAAGTATTGTATTTTTAGCTTCGTTGATCTTGATGGCAGGATTTGCGAGTGCATCTGATGAAAAATCAGTAACAATAAATGATGAAGAGCGATTAGAATTAATTGCTCAATTAGAAGGTACAAATATAACAAATGGCGAATTTATTAAAATAGCATTGCCTGAGTTATATGATGAAAACCCAAGCAAAGCCACTAGTATATATTATCAACAAGAAAAAGTATGGTTTAATTCATCTGATGTAATTGATCAATCAATTGATACTGAACCGTCTACAAGAGATATACCAGCTGGTTTTATGATAGGTACATCATCTATTGAAAAAGAGTCAACAAAGATTAAGTTTTCAACAAAGTCAACTTTTTATGGAGTAACTCCAACAGAGCAATATGTATACTCCGGATTGTATGATTCTAATAGTGAGTTAATTGGATTTGCTGCAAAAACAGCTACATCAACTAAAAAAATAGAAGTATCAGAAGATAAGAATTATTCACCTGGAACCTATAAAGTTGATGGTGTCCATCAGGCACTTATTCCAGCCCCTTATACTCCAACAATAGTTCTTCAGTCCTCATCAACTGGATGGAAAACTTTATAAAAAGAGAATATGCACTAAAGCATATTCACTTTTTTTTATTTTGAGGAAACTATGAACCTACCAACATGGAAACAAAAAAAAATAACAATCGTTGCTGGTATATCAGTGGCGATATTGTTAATTGTGTTTGCTATTTTACAAATGCAATCAATAAGCATTATAATGAGGCCTAGTCCTAATAATAGTACTCTTGTATATGTATTAAGTTGCATTTTGCTGACTATTATAGCATTTGTTTGTGAAAAAGCGGATAATAAAAGATTTAAGATTCTGGCTAACATTTTGTGGATCATACTGTGGGCTTTATTAATGTCTGGATTAATAATAGCAATGATTAATTTAGACATGTTATTGGAAATATAAAGTCAGTACTTCAGTACTTTGCTAATTTTCCCTCCTTTTTCTCCTTACCGCTATCTATCTACCTCAAACACCGCACCACCAATTGAACTCTTAACTTTCTTCTAATCCATTCCTCAACAAACAGGATAAATCTGTCAAACCTGAACCTATCCCCATCAATTGTTTGAGGACTTTGTTTTACAATCGTAAAATGCTTTTTCTGAATGTAGAGTCATGTATTTCTAAGCAGGAACGATATCAATGCAAAGAAATACCTGAAAGTTACGTTTCTTGTAGATGTTCTGGGTTTAACTATGTTCCTCATCCTGTAAGACGATTCTATCGCAAACCTTCTTCTATAGACCGTGCTAACTTTTCGGGGCTTCCAGTTAAGCCCATAAACAACAAAACCAAGGTTCTTGCATCCTTTTTTATTCCTTTTACCTTTCATGTACTTGACATCAATAACGATATTTAGCTGAACATCTTTCTTCTGAGGATTCCTCATAACATATTGTGAATCCCTTGCCTTTCTGCCAATAAGTAGTCGTTTGATCTCGTTTCCTTTTCTAACTACAGGAGTAATATGGGGAATATTTTTGTTCTGTAAGAACTCAAAGATATCAACAGAACTAAACTCTCTGTCCAAACAAAGAACCTTGATCTTAAGATCAAGGTTCCTTATCAGATCAATGAAATAAGCGATGTAATTGGTCTTTGTTTCACTTCTTTCTACTGGAAGAACAGATATAGTGAACCTCTCATTCTTGTTTATGATGGACAATGAAATATATGAATAGAAAGAGTTTGTAGACTTTTTTGCTTGTCCACGTATTACGTAGTTTTCATTGGATGGATTAGTTCCCCCATAATAAGGGTCATTTGTAAAGTCAATAGCAAACTCATACTTTTTCTCAGTTTTTAGAGTACTAATAGGACCTTGAAGTAGGATCTTTGCATTTAACCTGATTAGTTCTTCAAGGTCCAATTTCTGGAGATGATATCTTGTAGATGTTTCACAAGGAATATCTTGATAGTGTTTTGACATGGAATGAACTGAACTGTTCTCTACAGCCATACATATAGCAGCATAAAACAGGTCTTTACATGTAAGTGAACCATTGATATTAATGGCGATATTGTTAGTTAGAGGTTTAAGAACAGCATCAATACATTGGTTTGGTCTTAACTCGACTTTAGAATGGGTGCTTGAATTGAATGCTAGAAATGACATATGGCGGCGTTCCCGCCGCATATAAATCTATCTGAAGGCTTAGATGAACTTAAGTAGTTGAAATTAGCGAAGTACTGAAATAAACGAAAAGCTTCCAACGGCACTTTAACGCTTTTCCATTTATATACAGAATCTGCTTTTTCGAGTTATAGCTTGATCATGGAAAAGATCTTTCGTTTAGATCGACTAAGCGGAACTTGCCCACAGTTAAGACTGTATAGCATGATGATTCTACAGAGCCGGATTATTTGCATTTATTGTAGGATTCCTTGTTGCAGTTCCTCTTGGAGAGATACTGACTGCAAGGTTAGTACTGGAAATGATAGTGAAGGTGCTGATAATCATATTTCAAGCGTCACAATAGAGACAAACGGGAACACCAGCTATTTGTCTGCTGAACAAAAGCAAAACTTAAGGATAGGTGTGAAGAGAAAACACTGCCTCACACAGCACCCACTATCTCAATTTTCCAGCGACCCCATCAATGCATAGAAATACTGCGCCTCGTGTGTGACATACAACTGATGCCATGCTTCGAGTGTACTGACCGAGAACACATCAAGCTCTTTGAGCACCTCACGGGCAAACTCCAGCGGAGCAATACCTGAGGCGGTTATGAGATTACCGCCAGTGACAGCGAGTTCCTGCCGATAGAACTTTTCTCCGGTGTAAGTAGGACAGACTGCTTTCAGATATCCGAGGTCATTGCTGGTGTGAGGACGATCGTCCACCAGTCCTGCCATGGCAAGGCCCATTGTTGCACCGCATATAGCAGCCACAAAGATACCGGCATCCAGAAACTCCTTTACTTTTTCCAGCATAGAAAAATGAATGGCTTCAAGCCACGTATCACCGCCCGGCAGGATAAGTACTCCTGCATCAGTAGCAGTACATTCTTCAACTGTTAGATCCGGTGCGATATGTACGCCCCCCATGGTCGTAACTGGCTCTTTTGTGATGCCTACCGTCACGACCTTGTATTTTGTTGCATCCTTCCTGAAGTAACGACCGGAGTGCAGTTCAGCGATCAAAAAACCAGGCTCCCAGTCGGCCATGGTGTCAAATACATAGAAATAAGCGGTTTTGGTCATAACAATTCCCCGATATTAATTATTGAAATTTGGTTGAACTTTATCCACTAAGTAAGCAATCACTCTTCAAGAAGATAATCCCTTACCTCTTTCCAAAGGTAACCTTTTGTCAGCTCCTCCACTGGTGCAGGCTTGACTCATCCATCCCGTTCCAACAACCAATACCACAACGGCACATACCTGACCTTCTTCCCATCAACAATTTCCTCGCCGAAATCATCCGATGTGATTATAGTCCCCTCCTGCATCCTGAAATTTTTCATGCCAGCCAGCAGCCCATTCACTTCGCGTTCTTTGGTTTCGGGGTCAGAGAGATCCGAGCATACCTGTATCAATTGAGTAGGTTCAAGTCCCTTCTTTGTTATGAAATCAACTTCAAGACCCTTTGAATCCTGCCAGTAGTATATCTCCTGGCCGGAGCGTAAAAGCTGGATGAAGACCATGTTCTCGTATAGCCTGCCGGTGTCGGAGGAGAGTTTAAAGGAAACTGCGTTGATCATGCCTGTGTCGATGCAATACAACTTTCGGGGTTTGTTTATCTGCTGTTTCAAGGAATCATTGTAATGGCTTACGCTGAAAAGCAGGAATGCATCTTCAAGGTATGCGATGTAATTTATTATCGCATCAGTGCTGAGGGATGAATAGTTTGCAAACAGCCTTTTGAGAGAGTTGTATGTGTGCGGTTTTGCGATGTTTGATATGCAGAACAACGCAAGGTCCTTGAATATAAGGGGATTGCGTATGCCGTATCTTGAAATGATGTCACGGTGGATTATGTCGTCAAAGTACGATTGCAGCGTTTCCCTGTGCCGGACCGATGGATAGACAATTGTTTCAGGGAAGCCGCCTTTTTCCAGATATTCATTGAACTTGCGTTTTATGGCTGTTTTGTCTTCCGAATAGGGAAGCGTTTTCATATCATAATCAATGGAATGATAATCCAGGAATTCTGCAAAACTGAAGGGGAACATCCTTGTGCTCAGATGCCTGCCTGTAAGGAGGGCAGATATGTCCTGTGAAAGCAGGGATGCATTCGAGCCGCTTATTACTATCTTCACGTTTTGTTTCCTGTCATAGATGCCTTTGACCCACCGTTCCCATGAAGGAAAGGTCTGGACCTCATCAAGAAAAATGTGCAAACGGACTTCTTCAGATATATCCTGCATTTCCCGGAATGTCCCGATCAGCAGTTGAAGCTCGTCCCCATTGAGCGGCTGCAATCTGTCATCATCAAGGTTCAGGTACAGTATATTGCTCTTTGGCACACCCTTCTCAAGCAGTTCCGAGATCAACTGATACATATAATACGTTTTACCACACCTTCTAACGCCTACTATGTTATTTACATGTGGTGCATCAATGTTTGCTTCATACCTGCGTTTCTGCAACGATGGTAATTCTCTTCCCTGCCAGTCAACGATGGCACTTTTCAGTTTTTCCCTTGTATCCACATGAATAATTGTGAGTTATTGCCTTATATACCCATCGAGTATAGTCGATAAATCATTCTAATTTTGTCGATTTTAATCGATAAAATATATTAAACTTGTCGTTTATAGACGATATAGATATAAAAAATGAAAACGAAAAATCCTGTCATGTGCCATCCTGAATATATCCGAAACCCAGAAATTGCGCTCCTGTCAGTTCCTTGCCAGGGCGGGCTGCGTAGCTCAGGTAGTTGATCCAGACGTTTTTGATGATGGTCCGGTCTGTTGGCATGGCAATCTTACACGAATAGTAGCGCCAGCATCTTTAGAGTTATACCAACCAATATATATACAAATAAAGAAGATAACGCGTGATGTTAACAGTTTTTGAAGCAGTCCTGCTGGGTATCGTTCAGGGTGTGGCGGAGTGGCTACCTATAAGCAGCGAAGGGATGACATCCCTTGTAATGATCAACTTTTTCGGGAAGACACTTGCAGAAGCACTTCCCATATCCATATGGCTGCATACCGGGACCCTGCTATCCGCAGTCATATATTTCAGGAAGGATGTCACGGAAATACTGAAGGACATACCTCAATATGTGAGGAACATGACCTCGGGCAGAAAAGACGAGCAGCCCGTAATCACTTTCCTTATAATCTCAACAATGCTCACAGGCCTGATAGGCCTTCCGTTGATCATCCTTGCAACCGGTATGGAGGATATCTCAGGGAAAATCGCAACTGCATTCATAGGTCTGCTCCTGATCTTCACCGGTGTTTTGCAGATAAGCGCCTCAAAAAAGGAGACAAGAAAAGAGCAGCCTTCATTCGGGGACTCACTTGTCACAGGAATAGCACAGGGATTTGCTGCACTTCCAGGTGTAAGTCGTTCCGGCATCACTGTTTCGTCACTGCTGCTTAGAAACTTCGATGCAAGCCAGGCCCTGAAACTGAGTTTCCTGATGAGCATCCCTGCAGTACTGGTAGCCGATGTGGGAATCGCAGCAATGGGAATAATAGAAGTCGATGCGAACTCATTGCTGGCACTTTTGTTTGCATTTATCTTCGGGATACTGACCATAGATATTTTTATCAAAATGGCCCGGAAATTTGATTTTGCCATATTCTGTATAGTACTGGGATTGCTGAGTTTGATGGCATACTTTTTGTGAGCGATAGCAGGAAATTAAGTGCATACGGGAATAAATACTTTAACTTTTCCGGTAAAATTTAAATATTGACATATCCTTCAGGAAATCTGATGAAATGCAGAGGAAGACCCAGGTCCCCCAGAAGGGTCGAGTGCTCGCCTGAAGTCCTTTACTTCAAACCGAGAGGAGTGCCGCTCAGAGAACTTGAGACTGTATCCCTCGCCATTGAAGAACTGGAGGCATTAAGGCTTGTGGATCTTGAAGGGATGACACAGGAAGATGCAGCTTTTAACATGGGTGTTTCAAGACGTGCGTTCTGGGAAGACCTGCAGAATGCAAGAAAGAAAGTGGCACTGGCACTCACAGCCGGCATGGCCATCGAGATCGCAGGGGCAGACCAGATAGACACCGGAAAAGAACAACAATGATTCTTACCGGATTATAGTTGTTCCGATTATTACTTAGAACATAGATCAAATACAATTTATCAAAGAGGAAAATCAAATGGCACAAAATATCCAGAGTCCTGAAGCTTTATTGGAGAAACCAAAGGAATCAAAGCTCATCAGACAGATGAGAGCTATCAAGAACAAGATAATGGTCATGAGCGGCAAAGGAGGCGTTGGTAAAAGTACCGTTGCCGCAAACCTTGCTGCACGTCTTGCAGAGCGCGGATACAAGGTCGGCCTGCTCGATGCGGACATACACGGGCCAAGCATCCCCAAGATGTTCGGCATAGAAGATGAAAGACCCAATGTCGGCGAAGACGGTATCATCCCCATACAGGTCACAGAGAATCTGACGGTCATGTCAATGGCACTTCTGCTTGAGGACAAGGATTCCCCCATAATATGGAGAGGACCTGCAAAGATGGCAGCCATAAAACAGTTCCTTGAAGAAGTTGCATGGGGCAAACTTGATTACCTTTTCATTGACCTTCCTCCCGGAACCGGGGACGAGCCATTAAGCATTGCACAGCTCATCGAGAAGCTTGACGGTGCCGTGGTCGTTACCACCCCGCAGGACGTGGCCCTGCTGAGTGTCAGGAAATCCCTCACATTCGCGCATATGCTCAAGGTACCTGTTATCGGTATAGTTGAGAACATGGGTGCAATGAAGTGCCCTCACTGTAAGGAAAGGATAGATATCTACGGGATGGGCGGAGTTGAAAAGGCTGCAGCGGATTTCAATGTGGATGTCATCGGAGAGTTACCCATCGACCCTAAGGTTGCAGAGATAGAGGATCAGGGAAGGGTGCACCTTGAAGGGAACAACGGCCTTGAGTGGTTCAGGGAATTCAAAAAGATCGTTGACAGCGTTGAGAATTTCAAAAAGCAAAAATGAAGAGAGATTATTCCCTCACCTTTTTTACCTTTGACTCATTATTTTTTTAGGATTGGGCACCGGAATTTACCGGGTTAGCTTTATAGGCTTTCAGGAAAGATATTTGATCATGGGAGTGGAAAGTAATAGCATTGATGTAGACAGGCTTGACTTCATGGACCCTCTCGGGCTCGTGGACGAAGTATTATCCGATAGTATATGGCTGCTTAAGGAGAACTCCAACACACGCACCAGCCCTTCGGTAATCGACCTGTACCTTGCAACACAGATCAAGAAAAGGTATGCTCTTCAAAAACTTTACTCAAAGGAAATAGCAAATGCTCACCTTGATGGCAGCATCCATATTCATGATCTTCACAGCCCGTTCAAACCCTACTGCAACGGTATAGATGCAAGGGTCTTCCTTATGGACGGCCTGAGGTTCCCCGATACAGTGAGCCTTCCCGCAAAACGCTTTGAAGCCGCACTGTATCATACGATGTCCTTTATGCTGCATTCACAGCAATTCTTTGCAGGAGCACAGGCCATCGACATGTTCAACTGGCTGCTTGCCCCCCATCTGCACTATGATGACATAGATGAAGAGAAACTACGGCAGGCGATCCAGGGATTCATGTTCCAGATGAACCAGTCGAACCGTATAGGTGCGCAGAGCGCTTTCACTAATATAGGCCTTCGGATCAAGTGCCCGTCCCTCCTCAAAGATGAGAGAGCGATATTCGGAGGCAAACTGCTTGACGAGACATACGCAGACTTCGAAAAGGAGGCAAGGTCCATATACAAAGCTTTCATGGAAGTGTCAGCCGACGGAGACGGAAGCGGAGCACCCTTCACCTTCCCGCTCATTACCACAGCAATAACAGAGGATATTGACTTTGACGATGAACTCTGGGACATTACCATGAAGGCGACTTCAGGCACCGGTGCACCTTATTTCCTGAACCTTGCAGCCGACTATCTTGAAGAGGAAACGGTGCAGGCTATGTGCTGTCGTTTGCTTGCAAAGCATTCGGGAGGAATATGGAGTGCAGGAGGAGTTGGGACCGGCTCCAACAAGGTTGTCTCGATCAACCTGCCTGGCATAGCTGTAAGAATAAAGTCCCCTGAAGATTTCTACCCTGAACTTGACAGGGTAATGGAAGTAAGCCGCAGGGCATTACTGGAAGGAAATGAGATAATCAGGAGGTCATTGTATGAATGGGGACTACTGCCCTGGCTGTTGAATATCACAGAAGAAGGCATCCCCTATTATGATTTTAAAAAACGCCACCTGACCTTTGGGATTGTGGGCCTGAACGAGTGCCTGTTGAACCTGACAGGGGAATCGCTGGCAGAGCAACAGCAAAAGGGCCTGGAGATAATCCGGTATATATCCGAAAAGATCACAGAATTCTCACTTGCTGATGGCATCGAGTATACACTGGAACAGACACCTGCGGAGAGTACAGCCTATAGATTTGCCTTGCTGGATCTTAAAAAGTACGGAGTCAGTGCAAATGTTCAGGGCACTGCGGATACTCCCTACTATACGAATTCAACACACGTCCCCTACAACAGTGAAATCTCCCTGATCGACCGCATCAATATCGAATCCGAGTTCCATCCATACTTTACAGGCGGGACGATATGCCATATATGGATAGGTGAGAGTACTCCTGACCCGGCCGGACTGAGCAAGTTCATCCGAAGGATTGCGGGAACAAAACTTGCGTATTTCTGCCTCTCCCCTGATTTTTCCGTATGCACGAACGGACATACCACACGCGGAAAGATGCAGAAGTGCTCGGTCTGTGGAGAGAACGTGGTTGATCATATATCCAGGGTCACCGGCTACTATGGACATGTC
>JAWSUM010000106.1:0-9274 GCA_033549165.1 Methanolobus sp. | reverse complement strand
GAGGGAGTACATAACAAAAAAAAGGGTTTTCAGATTCTTTTTTCATTTCTGAGATAAAATGATGAAAATTAGTTACCCGTATTTTCGGAAAGGATATGTCAACCATCATATGAAAATATACAGGTTATTTTTGGAAATACTGACGTATACTTAATTAAGATTAATACTTAATATAGTTCTGAATCTTTTTTTGTAGCCCTATGAAAATTAAAATGTCATTGAAATGTAAAAAACGGTTAGGTTAAATAAAAAAAATAACTAATTTATATTTACGGGTTAGGGAGTGTGAAACGAAAGAAGGGAGTGGGAGCCAGATATGGGGGTATCCCGGCTTCGCAAGGAGAGAGGCGCCAAAAGCGTGGTGGTTTTAATGGCGCCTCACCCTGCCTGAAATACATATTCCGGCGATGGCAAACGTTTTTTGATATTTGTTTTTAATTGATGATAATGAGAACTGATCATTCATTGTCTTCATCATTCTCTTCGGCAAATCTGCCCTGCAGCGATTTATGGATCAACCTTAACAACCGGTCCTTAGTTACATCCTTATCCTGATAGGAACATCGGTAGTTTGCCCGGATCTTCATGCCCTCCTTATCAGAATCAAGCCTTAGAGTCACTTTTGTGGAAAAGGTCTGCGCTATTTCGGCATTAAGGTCATCCAGGAGAGCATCAAGGTCAAGCGGCGTGTTCGATATATCAACTGGCATTTTTTTAAGATAAAGATCAAAAACACTGGCAAATTGACCCTTTCCGTAATTACGGATCGGTTTTTCGAGGAAGATCTTATTGGGTATCTTATAATAATCTTCATATGTCTCTGGCGAGTCATCCAGCAACACATAGAACATCCCTATATGTTTTACAAGTCCCTCTATCCCTTCAACACAGATGTAATCTCCTATCTTGAAAGGCTTCTTTGTGAGCAGTATGAACCATGAGATGTATGAAAGGATGACATCCCTTATGGCAAAAGCGAAACCGGTGGCTATTAGACCAAGGAACAATGCAATATCCTGGAACTCAATGCCAAGCCAGAGAAAGACATATACCGTTGCGATGGAGTAGAGCAGCCCTATGTAAGCCTTGCTGAGCAATATCCTCTGCTCCGGTTCGAATGTTTCCCCGAAGATGTCCATTAT
This sequence comes from Methanolobus sp., assembly GCA_033549165.1. Lineage (GTDB taxonomy): Archaea > Halobacteriota > Methanosarcinia > Methanosarcinales > Methanosarcinaceae > Methanolobus. Next base: position 8,132 of record JAWSUM010000106.1, on the reverse strand, counting down.
CCGGTTCACAGTCAGCCTGGCCACGATAGATGCCAGGGCATAGGATATGAGGATGATCATTGCCAGGAAAAGGTTGTCTATGATTGCCTGCGGAATGCTGATCATGTTCTGCTGGTTGGCATAGACGACGGAAGCCACCAAAAGTATAAGGAACAGGAAAAGCAATATTGCCCTGTTGAGAAAAGTGTGTTTGAGCTTTCCTGTAAATTGGGTGAAGCTTTTTGAATTTAGTTTTTCACTGAATGGTTCCCTGGCCATGGCTCAGATATCCAGGCTATTTAAGTTTATATATTTTTATGTTGCCGATCTATCCAGGCAAAGACAAAATGGAATAAATAAGCATTTTAACAGTTAAAGACTAAATTAGATTAAAGGACGAAATAACGACCTTAAACATATTTGATACACAGGGGGAGTGTAAAATCAGAGTACCAAAGCACATAGGAGTCATACCTGACGGTAACCGCAGATGGGCCGCCAATAAGGGTTTGTCGAAGGAGAAAGGATATCATTACGGCCTCCAGCCGGGACTGGAGATGTACAGACTATGCAGGGACAATGGCATTGAGGAAGTGACCTTCTATGGCTTCACAATGGACAACACCAGAAGAAACTCTGTCCAGAGAACCTCTTTTTCCAATACCTGTGTTGAAGCTGTCAGGCTTATTGCCAGAGAGGACTCGGCAATACTTGTAGTAGGAGATACGGGATCGTCGATGTTCCCTGAAGAACTACTCCCATATACGGAAAGGAAGAACTATGGAAAAGGAGGGACAAAGGTCAATTTCCTCATTAATTACGGATGGCAGTGGGACCTGGGAGATCTTGTCAACAACGACAAAAAGTCAAAAACCGGGATCACTGAATGTCTTAGATCAAGAGATATATCCCGGATAGACCTTATCATCCGATGGGGTCAGAGGAGAAGACTGAGCGGGTTTTTGCCTGTGCAGTCAGTATATGCCGATTTCTATGTTGTTGACGAATACTGGCCTGATTTCAGGCCGGAACATTTCTATGAAGCACTTGAATGGTATGATGAGCAGGATGTCACCTTGGGAGGATGATGTTTCCGATACAGGACCTTTCGCAGGATGAATGATCGGCCACCATCATTCATACTTGCCATACGCATTTGTCCAGGTATCCGCTATCTTAAGGAATTCAACATAGCCATTCTGCCTGATGAACCCGATCGCCTGTTTGTATTTAGCATACTTGTAGCCTTTTCTGGAATGGAAGCTGTTGACCACCTGGCATGTCAGGATATCCGGACAATCCGCACAGGAAGTATAAGCTCTCCCGATACAGCATACCTTTATCTTGCACCTGGCCTTGCTTATGTCCCGTTCTCCATTCTCATATCCGATCTTGCATCCTTTACATGCCTGTTCTTTCCAGGCCCGACATGTACCGCAATATGCGCCACAGCAACCAATCTTGATTAAAGTCATATGATCATCCGCTTAAATCAATATGGTTAAACCATTATCTTGAAACGACATTCATCATCTCCGGCAAGAATCGTCTTTTCCATCAGAACATTTACCTCCCTGCCCAGCCCAAGCCTGAATTTCTTTTTAAGATTCCCCCGAGTACAGTAACAAAGGGTTTTAGAGGCCCCTTCAACATTCTGGTTGACGAAAGGACAATAACATTTGTCAAAAACAACATAGATCTTACCATCCTCAATCCGGACCCGCCATTGTAGCGATAATTTCTCTAAGAAATCAGATTCGTCCTCAGACCCTTTCCTGATATCTAACAGCTTTTCATCCGTAAGATGAGTGAATGGACATTCTTCACCGCACGCTTCCATTATTTCAATTCTTGTTTTTTCGTCCAGATTTTTATCTAAGCTCTGAAGTAACTGTTTAAACCAGGCATCCATTCAATACATCTCCCCGAATATACGCCTCTGACAGGTCTGCCACTCCGAAATAGCTGACCCCACCGGCCAGAGCAATTTGGTTCAGTTCATTTTGAAGGTCCACAACGATACTTCCTGATCTACGATTATGAATTCAAGCGATGGCGGAGTTTACCGGATTTCTGCGGCCTCATCAGAATTCCTTCCCTGATATGTACTGGCAATATCCATAACTGATCGGCCCTTCCTTTGTTATCTCACAGGGGAATTCCTGGCATTCAAAGCAGAACCTTGTTCCTTTCTCATAGGCGCAGGTCGATATCTTACACATCTTATTCTCTCTGGGAACGCATCCGTTTTCCCCGTTGGGACATTTATGACCTGCCATCAGCGGGCATTTCTCACATGCAATTCCACAAACACTGATCTTCATATTGTTTCAGCCTCCGGATCTTTCAATTTGTGCATATGCACTCAAAAGTTTATTTATGTGCCGTCTGATGAATGTGCATTGTCACGGTGTTTGGATATCTGTTGCAGTAGAACTGCTTCATAGCCTTCTTCAGAACCTGGGAAGGATTGATATCCTGAACAGTAGTAACAAAGAATGAACAACATTCTCTCTGAAACAGATAATATCGACAGGCAAGTTCCGTCCGTTCTCAGATACATGGCATTAAAGCTGGAAAAATGCAATTTTCCTTCTCAATGACATCTTTAGATTCTAATCCTGTTATAAATTAGGACCACATTACAAATTCAATGACGGTTATGTTAAATATCACCAAAACAGACTCTTTTTTGCAGAGCATTTTGTGTTCTGCAAGAGTGGGGAAACTGTCTGGTCGGGGTATTTGGGTCATATCTCGTATTCACTGAACAAGGATGTCTGGTTTGAAATCTTTTGCAGGCATCTCTCCCTACCTCCTGAGATAATGACTGTCCAAACCTTTAGACCTACCTTCAGACCTCTGTTATTTGTAAGGAATCCTTCCTGTAATGTTCGAAGAACTCTTTTCCCCATTTGAGCGCGCCCGGACTGCATGACATGAACTGTTTGTTATCATAATAGTTCTCGTTCGTCAACAACATGAACTGGATACAATAATCATTCTCCGTGAAGGACAGAAAATGCATGTCTTTTGGATAGAGGTAAAAATCAACCTCCTTGCTTTCCACAAGATGCTTGAGGTCATTGTATTGTTCGGTTCGCATCTTCTCAAACAGTTCATTACTGATCACAACAGATATGTTCACTCCCTGGAGCCGCAGTTCTGAGAACAAAGATATGAACATCGGATGAAGACTGGTGGTGACCGTAAATAAGGACCTTGAAGCCCTTGACTTATCCTGAAACGTTTTATTGAACTCATATAATTCTGATAGACGAGGTTCTATTATAGTGCAAGGTCCCAATTCCTCAAGCCTTTCCAGAAGGTTGCGGGGAACAAAATCCAGCCTGTGATTTTCCCAATAGCCTTCATTCGCATCCAGAACATCAAGGGTTGTCAAAAGAGGCTTCATTTCTTCAACCAGCAGCTTTCCAATAGTAGTTAACATGTAAGACCCTTCAGAGTCTGTATCTTTAGTGATCAGGTACTGATCTTCCAGTATTTTGATCTGAAGGGTCAATGGTTGTCTTTCGATACCCATGCTTCCCATTATGGCCCCCAGGTCCTTCGGACCATCCTGCAATAACATGAGCAGGTTCTTTCTTATATCTGACATGAACAGTACATCAAAAAGTAATTCTTTCATTCACGATCATTCCCAAAGCAAACATCTTATCCTGCATGGTTAACTTATACGAATCGTATATTTCCCCATGCAGACCGAAGCAAAATAAAGAGAAGCGGGAGTACCTGCATAGATCACTATTCATATTCAATTGAACATACAGGCTCTTTTTAGTATCCGCAAGGCTTTTCAGACGCGGACTATAGTTAAGAATAATAGAGTCATCCGAAAGAACACCACCTTCAGATGCTTCTCTCCCTATATGTTCTGATATATCCACCTACCCGGATGCACTATTCTTCTCCGGCACTTCACTTCTTTGACCCACAAGAAATACTTCGGTCTTCTTTTATTTAACTCAATCCTTTTTTAATTTTGCAAGATAGAGTCCGCACAGGCACTGTACTATGTTTAAATGAAAAAGCATTTTTTAATAATACTGAATTTTCAGCCGATACGTAATAAATAAAAGATAGATGTAAGATCTCACCTCAAATCAAAGTGCAGATATGTTCTATCTTCCTTATTCGGACATAGCCTTCAGGAAATCCCTCTCTGTGATGATCCCTGCAAGCTCATCATTGTCCATGACAGGTAGTGACCCGATGTTGTTCTCAAGCATTATATGTGCAGCATTCCCCATATCTGCGTCAATGTTTATGCTGACGAGCTCTTTTGAGATCAGAGAATCCACAGGTTCATCCAGTGCCTCGTGGACATTGCCGGTCATTAGCCTGTGAAAAGCGTCCCCGCTGCCCAAAAAGTGCATTATGTCGGAAGCTGTGACCATTCCCAGGATATTTCCTTTCCTTACTACCGGAACTCTCCGAAATCCATTGATAATCATCATCTTTGAAACATCACCAATGCTTGTTTCCGGAGCAGCGTGCTTCACATTCCTGCTCATGTAATGGGCCACTCTCTTAGAAGTTATGACACCTCCCGCGAACCTGAGAAAATCCTTTTCAGTGCAGATAGCGATCACATGGTTATCATCGTCCACAACAGGCAAACCTCCGGTATTTTTATCAAGCATGAGACGGATCGCCTCATCGATACCGGCATCATCAGAAATACTGACAGCATCATGCTGCATTATCTCCTTTACCGATGCATTGACTGCCGCAAGCAGGTTACCTTTGTAATGATTTTCAACAAGCAGGTTCTTGCTTCCACCCCCCAGGAAATCAATAGTGTCAACGGACGTAACCACTCCTTCCAGCCGATTTGTTCCCGCATCGGTCACCGGAACACGCCTGAAACCATTATCACTCATGGTCCTGATTGCAGAGATGATGGTTGTTGTTGGTGGTATGGTCACAACGTCTTTGCTTGCGATAGCCATAATGCCTCCCTCATGTTCGGCTATCCTTTCATCAAAGTCAACCGGTCCGGCACGAATAATACCGTTACTGCCGAACCTCATCGGATCCTTTTTAGTAAGGGATTTGTCACTGGAATTCTGTTTTTCCCGTACCTTCAGATTTTTTTGATTTTCCATGGAACGCTTATCACGTATATTCACTTTATAACACCACACTCACTAGATTAGCTGATCGTCTGACCTCACATATGCACCGCAATACAAAAACCCATGCGGCAGAATCTATTATTTTTATTACCGATCACTGGTTACGGGATCAACGGATCCCTGTCCCTGTCAGGCACGCTTTCAGCAGGTCATGCCTGTCGGCGATACCTACCAGTTTGTTATCGCTTGTGACACTTATTCTGCCGATATTGTGTTCAAGCACGGTCTGGATAGCTTCACTGACAGATGCCTCCGGAGAGATCGAATACAAAGGTGTGGACATTACCTTCTCAACTTTCGGTGCATCGCCCGAGTACCTACCGTGCACATCACTGGAACCGACCCGCACATATCCCGATCTTATGATGTCACTTCGGGTAACGATGCCCATCGTCTGGTTCTTATGGGAAACTACAGGTATGCCGGTATAGTCCCATTCAAGCATGTTCGCCCACAACTTGGCAATGCTCTCGTCGGGATAGGCGGTTTCGACCGCTTTCGTCATGACATCTTGCACGGTCTTCGGTGATTTTTTCGTGGGCTGTATATGCCTCAGGATATCCGCTTCACTCACCATTCCAACCAAGGTCCTGTTAGCCGTGGAGGATATTACAGGCGCACGATGCTGCTTTGCTTCTAGAAGAAGTTTGGCAGCCACCATTATATCCGTATCCGGTGTAATTATGGGGTACTCCCTTACATAACCCCTGACCGTTACGTTGGATTTGTTGGATTTTATCTTAAGTATATCCTGATCGGTCAGGATACCCATCACTCTTTGCTCCTCATCAAGAACGGGAAGACCTCTCATGAAATTATCCCTCATGACCTGCCTGGCATGGGTCATGTAATCGTCTTCTCTGACAGACACAGGGTCTTTTGACATTATCTGGCCGACTTTTATTTTTTCACTCCCTGGGGTAACTGACTGATATCACAGATTTTCCCCAGAGAAAAATATGAACCCGCAATTATTTAAATGCACCTTCTCCCAAAATAGATATACACTATCAATCCCACATGAGAATGCTGAAAAGAGGGACGGCTCCCCCTTTGTGGGATCTATCTGTCGACCTCAGTTTTCCGCAGAAGGGATACTATTTGCTCTTTGGGAATTCCTTGAAGTAAGGAACATTGAAAGCATTTCAAGTTCATCAAAAGGTATCTGCATTTCTTTCAGGACAGGTTTGGAATGGAAATCCGCAAGCTCAGCTGCATAAGATTCTACGTTTATTTGCCATTCTTCAGAGATACTGGCCTTCTCATCCTCGGAAATCCCTGAATTTGAGACCGAATCAACTATCCATGCGGCAAAATCCCGGATTATCAAAAAACCGATAGGGCATGGTTGCAGCCCGATGGAATGACCAGAGGTGTTAACTTTGAAAGGATAGAGACCACATACAGTGGGCCTTTTATCGTAAACCTCGCATCTGCAGGTTGCGTTGAGAAAAGAACAGGGTGCGTTCATCAGGTACAGACCGGCGGATAAACCTTCGTTTGTGATCATTCCGGCCTTTGCCTGGTCCTGAACTGTCAGGACTTTCACTTCATCCTCGAACATATGTATCTGCCCCTTACTGCAACAGTGCGCTCCGCACGTATCCGGGCACTCATAATATTTCAGGATGTTCTGAATTACGCTATAGCGAATCGCCTTTTTAACAGCAGCACTTATTTCCATAGACCTTTTTTCACCCGTTTTTTATCTGTATTGACGATTTTAAAACGTCTGTATAGATAAAAAAGCTGGATATAATGCTTTTGCTTGAAAAGAACAGTCAACGAATATTGTATGACAGTAAAATTGTGTTAAAGTACCTTGATAGCAGATCAAACTGATTGTGGATAATATAAGAGAAAAGAAAGAGGATGATAATCTGCAAAATTTCAACTTTTACAACATAGCAAAAATTAACGTTTCTGCTTAAAAAATAAAAATAAGTACACCGCTACTCTTTTATATACTACGTGTCGATACAAATAAAGATATAAAAATGTTCAAATAAAATGCATTGTAACAAAATACAAGAGGGTTGCCAGAGAGTGTCATAATGAAAAATAATAAAAAAAAGTGTGCAAAACCAACTGACAGTGCCCAGATAGGAATTGGCACTCTTATCATCTTCATTGCCATGGTGCTGGTGGCTGCAGTTGCAGGTGCGGTGTTGATACAGACTAGCGGCGTACTCCAGCAGAAAGCACAGTCTACCGGAAAGCAGGCAACCCAGGAAACATCATCGAACCTGCAGATCAAAGAGATAGAAGGAATTCGTGCAAAGAGCTCAGCCACCAACCTGTCTTCCTCGATCGATCTCCTAAGGATAAATGTCGGACTTAACGCCGGAAGTGAACCTGTCGACCTGAGCCAGGTGATAATTACCATAACAGATAGCACCAGTACCAATGAGCTGGTTTATGCTAATGAAGAAAAGGCAGCTGTCAGCGGATCCATGCAAAATTATTATACTAACGGCACCCTCACATCCCATTTAAGGGCGCTCACAATGCAGGGATACCCTAATATTCCGCATTTCTTCGTTGCCGAGAAGGTCAGAGACGAGGACGGTTCATTCACCCAGAGTACACCAACCATCAATACTGGTGATCTCATCGATATCTATGTTGGAACTGTGAGCACATCCGCCACTGCATACGACTATCTGTTCCTTGTGGACACCACAAGTGGCAGCGGAGCGGCACCCCTGGATGATTCGGGACTTAATATAGTTCCCAGGACAGAAGTGAAGATAATACTTACTCCCGAATTTGGCTCAATCGCCATCTGCGATATGGTGATGCCATCAACCTACGGATCTGTCGAGAACCTTAAACTGTATCCCTGATAGTGCTGCCAGGGACACTACTTTTCGTTCCATTCGATTCATTTTTCCATTTAACTGACAAAATCTGCAGCTTGCCTGGATTCAACCCCTCAGTTTTCGCAGATCGTTACCGTTACTGTGCAGGACACAGGTGCTCCGGTATGGAATC
>JAWSUM010000105.1:0-9458 GCA_033549165.1 Methanolobus sp. | reverse complement strand
ATATAGGCTGTAACGCTACCTTGAATTTACAGACCGGATCGCCATTCTTGGTACACTCGGTCTCCTCAACGGAGCATTCAAGCTCCATTTCCTCCGTAAAGAACCTGTGCAGAGCATCTGTGGTGGCCACACAGACCTTCTGGTTATTCAGCGCAGGATAACAATTGCAAATGGGATTGTTCGGGACGGCGAAGATATAATTCATAGGAGCATATGATATCAATTGCATTGACCCGAGACCGATCTCATTGAAAAGTTTCATGTGGAACTTATAAAGAGAATTTGATCTGATAGAATCTATTGTAAAGCACTTCAGGAATTTGCGAGTTTCATCCCAGGGAATTTTTGCCTTGGGGAACCTGTCACTTATGTTTTGCTGAACCTTGAGAAGTGTACCAAAGGCACCCATTGACTGTGCAAAGCTACCTTCGGACATCGCAGGCGGACCTCCTCCTGGTGAACTGGTCATGAAAGGTGGTAATCCAGGGGGCATATCACTCATTACTGAACCTCCCTGGATAAAAAGAGTTTAACAGACACATTTCACATCAGCTCCTGTATTTGTTTCTTCCCTTCTTCGGTCAGGGTGCCTGAATTATCACATAAGTTCTGATCCCTCAAGCTCTTGAAACTGTTAGCCAGTGTCTGGCTGTCAGCTCCGATGAAGAAAGCAAGTTTCTGCATATCATTGACACCTGTGTACAACATATAAAGCAATTTTTTATCGATATCCGAAAGTGACTGTTTTTTCGGCGGTGTGCCGCACATCGGCTGCAGATATGCCTTTAAAGTGTTTATTACCGCTTCATTGCCCGCCAGCAAAGCAACAGAAGATGCACTTGCACCCTGAACGACATTGGAAGCCTGCAGATAGTCTATGATGAGAACATGGGTCGTACCAACGGTCCTTTGTGCCTTCATCCTGATGGAATCAGTAACTTCTCTGCCGATCATGGTTATGTTCTTCAGGGGTATTGTCACCCACCCACCACCTTCCGAGAACCAAAGATTGAGATTTGTGAGGTAGAGAACACCTTTTTCCCAGTTGTCCGAATACAGGGAATTACCCATCATTACCGCTTTGAAAATGTAAGTCATATCAACTTTTGCTATACCCTGCTCTTGAGCCATTGAACTACACCATGATGTATTGATTGACACATAATATATTAGTATAATTATAATTATTTAAAGTATAGTACTTCGTCTATTAATAATCTTCTATTGCCATAATTATATAAAAATAAATAGGACTACAAAAGCCAATATGCAACACAAAAGACAGAACTATTGACAGAACTATTTCTTCAATGGAAGGAAATAACGCTCTGAACCACACTGCAGACAAATAAATGCAGTCCCGTATCTGGAACCTTCCTGAAGGAACTTTCCTGCATGATAGCCCCCGCAGTTACATGGAGTCATCATTTTCTGATCACCCTTAAATTCCCCGTCAACGTTGTCAATTATTTGTGTCCGGACTGAGACCTCTTTGGGAGATTGTGACTGATCCCTTTCCAGATTATCCGGGACATCATTCTTTGAGTTCTTTGACCTGGTGCGAATGACGATCTCTTTTGGGAACTTCTTCTCTTTAGCAGAGAGGAGCTGTTCCTCGAACTTCCCCATAGTATCGGATTCAAGAGAGAACTTTTCATCCTCGGATAGCACCAGGTAACCGGGGTGGTCGTTAAGATTGATCGGACTATGTGCTTCCGGAGACAGGAATCCCAATGATTCAAAGAACTTGCGGGCGTTTGCGTTCACCGGTTTTGTTATTACATGACCCGGAAGAAAACGGGACACCATGAAAAAAAGATCTTTGCCATGACCTTTACGGGATAATTGTGGAGACATTTCGATCGCCCTGAGTACAAAGACCGGCCTGCCGTCTGATGAGAGTTTGCTCCATTTTTCATTCATTGACCAGCCCACAATGGTGCCATTGGAAATGATAAATACTAAGAACACAGCAGGCCTTTTAAGCCAGCTTTTAAAATTAGCCATGTAGTTTGCCATACCCAGGTATTTTTTAAAATATATGAACTCTCCAACTTTTAGTTTGTCAAGTTCAGAAGGATATTCCGGAATACAGAAAGATAAGCCATCGCTGGTTTTAGCAAGTTCGATCATTTGATTACACCAATTATAAGGTAATACCGAGTTCCCAATAAGGGTTCAGTATCATCTTTAATTTAGATAATTTATCCATAAAAATTTTTCTAGTGCCTGTATCCCTGCTAGCTAGCAAGTCTACCGAGTCAACCTCATCCTCAATAGTCTTTTTGCCCATAAGTCCTTCGATCACCACGGAAACCAATAAACCCAGATCTTCATGATATCCACCTTCCAGCAAGCAAACCACATCCCACTTGCTGGCAAGTTTAGAAACAATATAATAGTAACCGTCGACAGTAAGGTCTAACTGTGCAAGAGACTCTCCTAAATACGAATCAAAACCACACTCAAGAAGTATGATATCAGGATCAAAACTCACCAATACCTTTTCCACAACCTCTTCGAAGAAGATCCCATACTCCATATTCCCGGATCGGGGCGGCATTTCCATATTAATGGAACGACCAAGAGCAGGATAGACACCAATATCTTTGATAAAACCTGCATGAGGATAAAGTGTGGATGGATCCTGGTGGACCGAGATGCAAAGTACATCCGGGTCAGCAGAGAAAATGCCGTAGGTTCCGTCTGAAGCATGCGCATCGATGTTGAGTATCGCAATCCTTTTGATACCAAATACCTCTTGCAGGTATCGCGTAAGAATGGCAGAGTTATTGAAAATGCAAAATCCGCTGGAACTGGAGATCCCTGCATGGTGACCGGGAGGACGGATCAGCGCAAATGCATGGTCGCATGTACCTTCTGCAATAAGGGCACCTGCGTGGAGAACACAGCCTGATGCCTGCAAAAGCACTTCAAAGGAAGAATCACAGAGGTAGGTGTCCTTCCCGAGATGCCTGGCCGATCGTCCGATGCTTGACCGCACTAGGTTAACATATTCTTTAGTATGCACCCTCAAAATATCCTTGATCAAAGCTGGCTCAGACGAAAACATTGAGCATCCCCCATTGTCCAGAATCCCGTTTTCCGACAGATGGGAGAATATCCGATCCAAACGCTGCGGATTCTCCGGACCCGGGAAACCATTCAGCATAGGATCATGCAAGTTATGATTTTCATTGAAGGTCAGACCAACTCGTACCATGTGAACCTCAAATCAGCAGGGGAACCAGTTTTTTCACTTCAGCGATCTTGGCCTGTGCTTCCATGAAAACCTGTTGCTGCTTACTTTTCTTGAAACTTGATATCTCCGGTTTATCATCCACAGGATTTGGCACATCCAGCAGCGCACTTATGACACTATGACACAGTTGTCCGTTAAAGTCATGATATCCACCTTCCATCAAAAGGATGAAATTCTTTGGACACAGAGACCTTATAATCGATGTCATTCGATGGAAGCCATCCGATGTCAGATTCAGACCTATGTTCTTTTCTTTGTAATATGCATCGAATCCACATGAGCAAATGATGAATTCAGGAGAGAAACTCCGTACAAGAGGGATCACAACATCTTCAAAAGCAAGTGAATACTCATCGTCACCTGCCCCTACAGGCATTTCAACGTTCACAGTATAACCCTTCCCGGACCCATCTCCGGTCTCTTTTGAAAAGCCCTTCCTCGGATAGAAGCCGTGGGGATCACGATGCAGGGACACGAATAGAACTGTCGGGTCATTATAGAATATATCCATCGTACCATCCCCTGCATGTGCATCCCAGTCAATTATCATGATCTTACCAACATGCTTCTTTTTTTGCAGATATCTGGCAAGGATGGCAACATTGTTGAAAAGACAAAAACCACCATATTTATTCCCGCTTGCATGATGTCCCGGTGGCCTGGTCATTACAAAAGCATATGGGTATTTACCATCGGCCACCAGAGAGCCCGCTTTCATAGCTGCCCCTGCAGCCTGTTTTGCGATTTCATATGACCTGGATGTCATGTATGTACTGTCCCCGAGAAAACCTCCACCAGCTGAAGAATAGGATCTCACGAATTCTATATAGGACTCATCGTGAACCCTCAGAAGGTCTTCTTCACTTGCCATATCGAAATCTCCCATCAAAGTACATTGCCCATTTCTGAAGATACCGCTCTTTTCAAGATACCACATTGCTTTTATGAGACGGCTGGGATTCTCATGAGCCTTGAGTGAGAGGAAAGAAGGATCATGCTCAACATGCTTCTCGTTATAAAGAAGTACCACTTCGGGTACAGGGACATCTCCTGCTGTTTTCTGTACCAGAACATCCTTAATTGTATCCTTCTTCTTTATATCACAACAAGGAACAGGTTCTTTGTTTGAAAAAACACGGGACGACAAGGTTTTTTTGGGTTTGCTCACTATCTTTTTCAAAGTTTGATCTTTGAACGGTTCAGTTCTTTGTGAGACTGCCCCTTTTGGAGGAATCGCCATGTCTTCCATCTGAGAACTATTGGACAGACTACCCTTCTTTGCCGGATGAACGTCCGTAGGTGCCTGTTTTTTAGAAAAATGGCCTTCATCCTTTTCGAGACCGGATTCTTGGCCAGTCATGGGTAAAACAGCCTTCTGAACAGCAGGTTCTGATTCTAGGACAGTTGGCACAATTTGTTTAGGAGAGGATTTCAAAGCATCTTTTACTATCTGTGCATATCTGGAACTGTCCTCTTCAGGAATCACTGAAGGTGTTTCCTCTGTCACTTTTATTTCAACAGACTGATATTCAATTTCGTCGAATGCGCCGGAGAACAATTTTGAATCAAAACTGACATCTTTGTCTAAACCAGGATTATGAGGAACTTCAGATTCGCCCTGACCTTCATCATTTACAGGATCCCCGATATCAAACTCATTGCCTTCGCCTGTAACTTCTTCCTTAATAGCAGAATTACTACCTTCATCCAGTACGTCTTTTACAATGTCGAGCAATGATTCCGTGTCATGTTCACCATTCAGACCCAGTTCTTTTGAAGAGCCACCCGGGAAATGAGAAGATATTGCTGCATTCAACTTTTGCATAAGAGCATCAGGATCTTTTTTCTTTGATCCCTGCGCATCCTGCTTCTCGTTTTTATTGTATGTCAAAGACATATTCGTACCTCGAATGAGTATTTACTGAACCTGGATCCACACAGGATCAAGCACGCCCATATACCTGGTACCCATATAGTCAAAGACCACAGTAGGTTCTTCTACAGACACCCATCCGGAAACCTTTGGCTTGATGACCCATGTCCTTTTTGCAGCTTCTCCCGGTGCAATGTTATCAAAGAAGAGATTTATATTTTCAACATCCACTGTGTTCCCGAATTTGGCTTTGATGGCAAAATTCTCATAGGGTTGCTGGGCAAAATTCTTTACCCATACATCCACTGTTGTTTTATTGCCTACCTGACTCTGTTGCGCAGGCACCAGCTTCACATACTGTGACAGGGATTCTTTAGGAAGGGGAACTGCATCTGAAGTATCTATGGTCTTTTTTTGAGCCTTCTGCTTTGCTTTGTCCTTCTTAGAGAGATACACACCTGCACCCAGCATAGAAAATGAACCTATTGAGATCAAAACCGCATTATCGGCTATCAGATCAATAGGCGTTTTTTCCACTTCAACCTCGACAAGCTCCGCACCCTCAAAATCAAGCGGATAACCAAAAGAAACACGAGTGATGATCCATCCGACCCCAGTATCTTGCAGCCTGAAATAAAGCGGAACTGCTGCAACATCTTTCTCCTTACCCATCAGATCAAGAGAATAAACACTGCAATCAACCTTTACGATTGCAAGGTTCTCCCTGATCTCCTGTGAAACTATGTTTATCTCCTTAATACTTCCCTCTTCAATCCCCTTATTACTGAAGATCATGGGGATACTTGCAGGAGCAAGAAAGTCCTTACCTTTATACATATTAAAAGCTGTATTGACCTCACCTTCATTAACAGCATTCAAGAAACCGATAACCGAAGACTGAACGGCTTCATCAGGAGATTTACTGACGCAACCACTACTGAATACAGGAATGATGAGGATGATCAGGAGTGAAATTAAGTACATTCGTTTCATGTCAGCACCTTGTAAAATATTATTTAGTAGATAGACGGCAATACTATTTAATTTTATTCTTTTTAATAATATATAATCCAGATAATGCAAGTACTAATTCCACTAGCACAAGAAGAGGAAGGAAGAAAGATTTCCTGTAAAACGGCTCCTTTGAGAACTCAATGAACATAGCATACTCAAAGGTCGGACGGTCCTCTACCATGAATGATCGCACTCCACTGCTTCCCTCGAGCACGACCCTTCCACCCACAGTAGCCTGAGATGCATTCTCAATGCCATCGTAAGACATGACATCGACACCTTCAGGCAGGGATAACCTCACACTTTCGATCAAAGGATGACCAATCACCCAGATAGTATGATTGTCTGAAGAAAGCAGAGTGCCTACCCCATAGTCGATGCTCGTTCTAACATAAAGTGTGGAATTATCCACCACACCTTCTGCACCTTCCATCTGAAGATCTACAGATACGAGATCCACCGAGGTTTCGTTCCCGTCAATCTCTACGTAGCCCAGGAACTGCAGGCTTCTGTTTGCAAGAAAACCTGTCCTGAACTCTTCGACCTCATCTGCCTCAACAGAGCCACTACCATCCAGATCGAGTTCTTCCCTGAATGACCTGGCATCTGTTCCCGTGTAGTCTTCGTGTATGGTCAGGTTTACAGACTTATCAAGAATATCAATATCATTTTTAAAGGACACTTCTGCAAAGGCCGGCGAGACCACACACATACTGAAAAACAAAACCAAGATTACAATAACTCTTTTTTCCATATCATCCCTCAAACAATCATAGTGCGCCATCTCATGGCACTACTATCAAAATGATATCTCTGTAAAAGACAAGAACTTGCCAGAATGCACCAGTTTGAAGACAAAATAACAAGGTTTCTAAGTAGAGACATATTATCAACTGAATATATAATATTAATAGAATATAATAACAACGGTGAATTCAAAAGCATAAAACATTAAAGACAGAATGACAATATAAAAAAAATAAAATATGTGACTAAGAAGCTATAATATTAAGGATACAGAGAGATAGTTTCTTTAGTCCCATATGACGATGGCGTGATGAAGTCTGCCATGGATACTGCTCCGGCTTCAGGAGTTAATACCAGACTGACACTAGTACGCGGACCAATATCAAGACCTGAATCCTTCTGGGCTCCACTTGTGGTTGTTTCACCTATTGTTGCATATGAAAGATCCCCATCTGATACTGTCGAGATGTAGATCAGCACAAGGTCCCCGGTATTCATTATAGGGCTACCCTGGGAGAAGGAGAGGTCTTCATCACGTATCTTTTGGACCGTAAAGAAATACTTTCCATTAGCACCAGGACTGGCCTGTGTTGCAGTCGTCAGGTTATACAAATTCTGAGCAGCAGTTGACGAACTCGAAAAATTCTTCATTGCTGAACCGTAGGTCTTGTCATTGTTCCCGTATAGAAGATCATTCGTGTTGGTCCCATCAGTGATACTGATAATCAGTTGATTGAGATCAACAGGAGAACTTCCGACATTCAGGCCAGCCCTCACTTTCAGCAGCGAGATATTGGAAGCCATGCTTGTGGAAGAATCCTTTGCACGAACGCCTTCTATGCTTTTAATAATCAGATTGGAAGAGACTTCCTGGGTTGCCTGCTTGCCTGTGGATTGTGCCTGTTGCTGAAGAACCCCTGATGTCTGTATCAATACCGACGCAGCCACCGATGCGATCAACACCATTGCTATGAAGATTATGAGAGTACCGATACCAACCTGTGCCCTTGTATCTTTGGCAAGTTGACATTTTTTCATTGTTTGCATAAAACCAACTCTGAAAAATAGAAAAAGGTGCAGTTCAGAACTGCACACTCATTGTCCTTTATCAGGGATACAGCTGAACGGTTTCTTTTACGCCGTATGAAGACGGAGTCACGAAGTCCGCTGTTGTAGCCGCACCTGACTCCGGCGTCAGCACAATGTTCACCGTAGTCCTTGGAACAAGGTTGAGACCTGAGGTCACAAGACCAGATGACGTGTCAGTAGTGGCCACATAATTATAACCCGTATTTGCTGCCGTCGTTGAAGTGGTTGCAATGTATATAAGGATCAGGTCACCAGTGTTCATCACAGGGTTGCTCTGGGAGAAAGATGAATCCTCATCACGAACTTTCTCTACAGTATAATAGTGATCCGAGTTATTGAACGCTGTACTAACTGTAGTATTAGCAGTCAGTAGTTTTTGCAGATTTGTTGCAGCACTGCTTGAACTGAAGCCACTCATATTTCCGTTGCTTGAACCAGTGGATGCATAGGACTTAGTGTTTCCTGCATAGACCAGGTTGTTAGCTGTTGTTCCATCAGTGATTGAAACAATTACCTGATTAACATCTACCGGAGAACTTCCGACATTCAGACCAACCTTGAGTTTGAGCAGGTCGATCGTGCTGGACATGGTTGTAGCTGTGTCTTTTGCACGCACACCTTCGATGTTCTTGACCATCAGGTTGGATGATACTTCCTGGGTTGCCTGTTTACCGGTTGACTGGGCTTTCTGCTGCAGCACACCGGATGTCTGGATGAGCACCGCGGCTGCAACGGCAGCTACCAGCACCATGGCAATGAAAATAATTAGAGTGCCGATACCCACCTGGGCACGGTCATTCTTTTCCATTGAAAATGTTCTGTTTGCTTTCATTGTAAGACTCCTTTGATCAATTGGTTTATGGATACAGTTGGACAGTCTCTTTTACACCGTATGAAGAAGGTGTCACAAAGTCTGCTGTTGTCGCTGCACCTGATTCGGGAGTCAACGCTATGTTCACTACTGTCCTTGGCACAAGGTTGAGACTAGATGTTTTGAGAGTCGATGTGCTTGTGGTGCCTACATTCGTATACCCCGCACTTACAGCTGTAGAGGAGGTGGTTGCAATGTAGAAGGTTACAAGATCTCCTGTATTCATCACAGGGTTGCTCTGGGAGAATGACGCGTCTTCATCCCTTATCTTATCAACCGTGTAGTAGTGATCCGCGTTATTGAACGCTGTACCAATAGTGGTGGTGGAAGTCAGAAGTGTTTGCAGATTCGTTGCGGCACTGCTTGAACTGAAGGCACTCATATTTCCGTTGCTTGAACCAGTGGATGCATAGGACTTGGTGTTTCCTGCATAGACCAGGTTGTTTGCGGTTGTTCCATCAGTAATGGAGATAATTACCTGATTAACATCTACCGGAGAACTTCCGACATTCAGACCAATCTTGAGTTTAAGCAGGTCAATTGTGCTGGACATGACAGTAGAAGAGTTCTTTGCACGTACACCTTCAATGTTCTTGACCATC
>JAWSUM010000104.1:0-9504 GCA_033549165.1 Methanolobus sp. | reverse complement strand
TAATTACAGAATTTATTTCTGCCAGGTTGCATAGCCAGGAATTGTGAATAACTTAAATTGTCCGGGAGGGTTCCGGCAAAGCCGGCACATTCCGGAAAGATGAACGAAAGTGATTCTCTGCCTTTCCTCTAAATAGCGCCCTTGCGTTGATTGTATAACCAGGATTTCTACAGAGCCCTTACTTTGTTTTTATATATTTGAAACTTAAGATCAGTTTAAATCAAATTAGAGAAGTATTTAATGTATAATATCTTAAAGTTCTCATAATATGGCATGAACTGAAAGAGGTCACTGGAATGGTAGAATGGAAAAAGGATCTGGGACTTGAAGGGAGGATGTTGTTGACAATGTTCCTACTGGCTGCTGTTTATCTTTTTTTCTGATGTTTCTCTCCTCTGTCATGCACGCTTCTGCAGGGTTCATGCTGTTGTTCATCGCACTGTTCATGGGAGCACAATACTATTTTTCGGACAGGCTAGTCCTGTGGACCACGAATGCAAGAATCGTTTCGGAAGCCGAAGCTCCACAACTTCATGAGACCATAACCAGGCTATGCATTATTTCCGGTTTGCCAAAACCCACTGTTGCCATGGTCAATACCTCGATGCCCAATGCCTTTGCAACCGGAAGGGGGCACCAGAGTGCTGTTATTGCTGTCACAACCGGATTGTTGGACCGGCTTGACCAGAGAGAACTGGAGGCTGTACTTGCACATGAGCTGAGCCATGTAAAGAACAGGGACATGGCAATACTGACAATAGCCAGTTTCATTTCAACCCTGGCATTCTACCTTGTAAGATACAGTTTCTACATTGGAAGTTTCGGAGGTGACCGAAGAAACTCAAATGGAGCTTTGATCATAGTATGGATCGCTTCCATAATAGTATGGATAATAAGCTTTCTTCTCATACGTGCTTTGTCAAGGTACAGAGAATTTTCTGCAGATAGAGGAGCTGTAATTATAACCGGTCAACCAGCAAACCTGATATCGGCACTCAGGAAGATCAGTGATACAATTGCACAGATACCCACAGAAGATCTTCGTAAAGTAGAAGGGATGAATGCCTTTTTCATTATACCCGCAGTATCGGATTCCTTACTGAACCTTACATCGACACACCCCTCCGTGGAAAAAAGGATTGCTGCCCTTGAGGGGATGCAAAGGGAAGTCGAGTTTTGATTTGTATGCCAGAATTACCTTGAGCAACAGGACAGATTCCCATGAACTATTCCCTTCCTGTACTCAACCTTCTTATCACTCCTCCTTAGACTTCCGATACTTCCTCGCCGCCTGTGCAATCCCCTTATACTTCTTTTTTTCCATCCTCTTCAACCCGATCTCAGCCTTATCTGCCTGAAAAGACAGCTCCTCGTTCAGCTTATGATAACTATCAAGCCTTTCTTGCGTGATAACTCCCTCATTCACCGCTTTCCTGACTGCACAGTGTGGCTCATTCTGATGCCTGCAATCCTTGAAACGGCAATTTTGAGAAAGTTCAGCAATATCGGAGAATGTCCTGTCGATACCATTGGATGAATCTCCAAGCTGGACCTCGCGGATGCCGGGGTTATCGATGAATATCGTGCCATTCGGGAGAGGGAAAAGCTGTCTGACAGTGGTAGTGTGCCTTCCTTTATCATCATCTTCACGTACATCTAATGTCTTCTGGACATCGTGGCCAAAAAGAGCATTGATAAGTGTGGATTTGCCAACACCTGAAGAGCCGACTAGTGCTATTGTTTCAGCAGGGTTCATGAAAGGTTCAAGTTTTTCCAGACTTGTCTTTGAAAGGGCACTGAGAGTGATCACCGGAACATCGTCAGCAATAGCCTTAATTTCCTGTATCGTTTGTAGCGAATCATCCGGCAGGTTCTCGGCAAGATCTATCTTGTTAATGAGAATAACAGGTCTTGCACCGGAAGAATAAACGATGGTGAGATATCTTTCAAGTCTTCGCAAGTTAAGATCATGCCCGACTGCCGTGACGATAAAGATCGTATCAATGTTTGCAGCTATCAACTGTTCTTCACCGGACTCACCTGTAGAACCTCTGGAAAGGCAGGAAGTTCGTGGGAGAATGTCAACGATGGTGTATGAATTAATGTCGCTTTGATCAAGCAGTACAACAAAATCCCCGACAACCGGCTGCTTGCCGACCCTGCGCATAGCTCCTGATATTGCTGCCTGTATCTCACCCTTTTCAGTAAGTATATTGCAGACCGTTTTATGTTGAGTTGAAATCCTGCCGGGAACATATGGTCCTTTATAGGCTGAAAATGCAGATGCAAGTGAAGTATTCCAGCCGGGAATAAAGCAGATGTCTGAAATATCACTCCTTTTGTTCCTGTATTCATCATTCATATCATTAATTCAAGATGTTATGAAGAATAAACTTTTTGACAGAAATAACTGAGTCAGCGAAATTTCATCCATAAGATCGTTGCCAGAACAGGTAATTATACACCGTAAATTATTAAAAGCATTAAATATATTGAATGACTGGTATAGTTGTTCTTTCTGAGGTGTGCAGGTTTTATGTACATCCCCCTCACAACTCCACCCGTCATAACTAAAGCGCACCTCAGAAAACAAAACCCTCTGACAAAACTTCTTTTCTTTTCTTTTCCCTGCTGAAGCTATTATTACAATGCAGGTGAAATTGCATTTTTTTCCATTGTTTGAGTAATGGAGGAAAGAGCTTTTTCAATATCAACTGGAGACTCGACCCCGAATACAGAGATTTGAATTATCTCTTATGAGAGAATTTCAAATGTCCATATTTCTTCATCTTCTTCTAAACAGATATATAGCCATTAATATCCCGGTTAACGCAAGTACAGCTTCAAATCCGGGAATCTGCTGTCCATCAGTTGCATTGCCAACCCTTTCGGTAGCATTCTCAACTCTCTCAGTTGCATTGCCAACCCTTTCGGTAGCATTCTCAACTCTTTCAGTTGCGTTGCTAACCCTCTCGGTTGCATTATCAACTCTTTCAGTTGCGTTGCTAACTACGCCCGAAGATGGAGTTGATGTATTCCCAGGATAATCAGACGGGTCTCCCGGGAAAGTCAAAGCATCGATCTCCTCCAGATTGGTGAATCCGTCTCCGTCCGAGTCAGGAGCCTCAATTGATTCAAAATTTCCACCGCTTCCTGAATATGCCGTACCATAAGGATTCAAGGAATCAGTATTTGAACCATGGCACACGGTACACGAATCAATTCTTGTGCCATTCGTATCATATCTCTGATTGAATGCATCAAGCGCCTCGCTCGTCGCTGACACCATCGGCACACCTACCAGAATTACAGCTGCGAACACCAGTATTTGTAAAATATATTTAGAATTCATAGCCCATATTTACCCCCGAAATTACCAAATGAACTATTTGTTAGCACCAGATATTTAAGTGTTTTCAGACATCTTTTTTAGAGTTGCCTTTAAGCAATTGGATGCCAGGACATAATGACATTTTTATCCTGCAGATAATGCACCGCATCAGATCACAGGACTAAATAAGTGTTACAGGAGAGGAACATTGTTTATAGTATTCAAAGAGTTCTTTTCCCCATTCAAGAGCATTCGGATTGCAAGTTATCAGTTGCTCACCTGATACAGCACCTGTTTTACTCAACAGGTTGCAGGAAAAACAATAGTCATTAAGTATGAATGTCTGGAAAGACATAGCTCCGGGATAGACAAAAAGTTCGATCTGTTCTTTGGCCAACAGTTCCTTGAAGAGAAACAGATAGTCGGATCGGATCTTCTCAAGCAATTCCTCAGAGACAACTATTGATATCTTCACTCCGGCATCGGTCCATCTTGGAAAGAATGATGGAAAGGATGGCAGCAATAAAGAAGTTACGATACTGAATGTTTTTGATGCATCGGTAGTCTCTTCCAATTTCTTGTTGAATTCAAAGGCTTCTGAAAAATGAGGGCGTAATATCGTATAGGGACATAGTTCACGAAGTCTTTTCAATAAATGGAATGGAATGAAATCCAGATTATGTTCAGCCAGATAATCTAAATTGTTTTCAAGGAATTCCAGAGTTTCCAGGAAAGGTATCATTTCATCGACAGCTATTTTTCCAATGGGTGTAAGCTCATATATACCGTCATATTGTATGACGATATTGCTAGATTCCAGCATCCTGATCGTTGGGACCAGTGCCTGGCTGCTTATCTCCAGGGATTCAAGTATCGTTCTCTTTTTCTTCGGACCATTATATAATAGCAGAAGCAAATTCATTTTGTCTGCTGATATACCAAATGTTTCAAGCAACGGCATTTTCAAGGACGTACCCCCCCTTTTATAACTTATCGTTAATTGCCCGGGAATTCTGAATAACCCGGACAAATAGCCGTGCATCTTAGATGAGATTTCAACTGTTCTACAAATCCAATCTATTTATACATACCTTTACTGAAATTAATAAACCAGCCTTGCTTTTTCAGCAATAATGTTATGAGAAATGTAAGTTAATAACTAAAAATTGGGAATGAATTGAAGTGTAATCGTACTTGAAAAGAAACTAACGTTATAGATGTAGATTTGATCGATTCAAATTTAAATCTTTTCAAAGACTATTTGAAAATATCTATATATATCAAAGCCAAATACACAATAAAGGACTAAAAGGAGAAACATGATACCTTAATCTTTTCTCAGGGTTCGAAATATAAAGTAATAATATTGATGGATGTAGACCAATGAAAAAACCATTACTTGATATTGTGTTTTTCTCTGAGAAAAGAAAGAATACGCTCTTATTGCTAAAAGATGGAGCAAGGGAAATGGAAACTATACTCAGGTCCTTGAATACGACCAGACAGGCATTACTCCCTCAGATCAAGATAATGGAAGACAGCAATTTGGTAATTCACAAAGGCAGAGATGCCTATGAGTTGACCATTCTTGGAAAAATGCTTGTCGACAGAATGAATCCCTTGCTGGATACCCTTACAGTCCTGGATAAGGACGTCAACTTCTGGGGAGAGCACAATCTCAGCTTCATTCCTCCTCATCTGTTTAAAAGACTTCGCGAACTTACACCGTGTAATGTAATCACAAATATCCCCTCAACAGGGATCTACGAACCCGATGAATCCATCGTTGAAAAGGCCAGGAATTCAAAGGTCCAGACTTCTGTAACCACTTTTCTGTACCCGAACTTTGCATCGATACTTGCGGATTTCAATGAACGTGGAGTAAAGATGCGACTGATAGTTTCCGAAGAACTCCTTTCTAAAATTGAACATGAAATGGATGAGGTCAGAGGCCTGCTTAACAACGAGTTTCATGAAGTCTTTGTATACCTGGGGGAAATGGGCTTCATGTCCTTCGGTACTAATGACTTTTGCTTCATGATGAGGATGCTGACCAAAGTGGGCAATTACGACCAGACGTACGTAACGGCTTGTAATCCTTCTGCAATTCAGTGGGGTAAAGAGCTTTTTGAACATTACCTGAAACAATCAACAAAGGTTAATGACCTATGACTATTCCTGCCTCAATTAAACGATAGCTTCAAGTATCTCCAATTAATTAATACCATCTCACCATCTAAGTTAAGATCTGCGTTCTAAAACGATTATTCTTTATACTAAGTTGCCCTCTATGCTCTGCCGAGGTGTGCAACCTTTTTTAACCCCACTCCCCCCAATCCGCACACCTCGAGCCCACCGAACGGGTCGGTTATTGTATAAAGCCCTTTCATATAAATGGCTGAATCTTTAATGCATATTCTTTAAATCAGAAAAACTAAATCAGAAAAACCTAGTTTTTACGTCTGAAAAACTTTATACTCATGCCAGCGTCAAAATAGAATGCAACGAGATATGAAATACTGGCTGATCGTTGCTTCCAGGGATCATGTGCTCGCTGGGAAGAAAGAGAAATGGGGAATAGCCTTTCGAAGGGGGTTTTCGTGAGAAAGGTAAAGATGATTTTATGCTCATCTGTAAAAAGGATGCAAGGAAATCAGCAGGAGTAAAAACATCTTGTCGAAAACCGTATATAGTCTCAACTACACATACTCAGCTAACTAGAAAACGTAATTGAAATGAAGATATAACAGGAGTTGATAGTATATTCTGGGGTTTGTCACACCTTTCCGAAGAGCAGATAAAAGCGATCACTGACCTTGAAAAGAAGTTCGACGCAACAATACTGGCATTTTCAAGCAAGGACATAAAATACGCTGACCTTTCCGAAGAGCAACTTAAGGAATTAAAGGATCTGGAAGAGAAACTCGGTCTGTCTCTTGTGACCCTGAAAATGAATTACAAGTAAGTGGTCTTGTTGTCCTTGATCCTTATTTGAAACAGGAACATGCACAGATGTGCATGTGTCTGTAGAAAAATTACACAAATAGCTGGACACCAGCCATCTTTGCCTCGTCCATGAGCTTGGCGTCCTCTTTTACTTCACCAGGTGCATGATGACCTATGTCCACGAAAGTGCCTTTTACATCCATTCCGAGCATCTGCAGAACTCTGGAAAACTCCTCATAGACAGACGTGAAAGCTCCGGCATCAGGAGCGCCCTGTGCGCCCACTATGACAGCCTTTTTGCCGGCCTCCAGGCGCGGGGTGAAATCCGGGTTAAGAAGTGCGAAACAGCGGTCAATGAACTGTCTCATCTGGCCTGTGAACTGGAAAAAATAGATCGGTGAACCGAATACAATACCATCTGCGTTCTTCAGAGCTTCATAGGCTTTTGTCATGTCGTCATTAAGTTTGCATCCATCCACAGCCCGGCAATAATTGCATCCCTGACAGCCTCTGAAATCCATCTCATTGATATAGAACTTCTCCACATCGGCACCCGCTTCTACAGCCCCGTCAAGGACCTGCTGTACGAGCACATCGGTATTCCCGTTCTTTCTCGGGCTTCCAACAAAACCTACTACCTTCATTTAGATCATTTCCTTTTTATTAGTGAGTGATTACTTTCCTGTAAAGTATTCGAATGTTAAATGTGCAAATACTATATTTATATGCCATACACTCATTTTTGTTATTAACTCACAAAAAGTATAGTAGGAAATATCATGGTTACCTGCAAAAAAACCAATGACAAATGCGATCCTGAATACAGCTGTCCTGTGGAAGCCACTCTCGGTGTGATCGGGGGCAAATGGAAGCCTCTGATCCTGTGGCAGCTTAAAGGGGAAGTACTGCGCTATAATTCTCTCCAGCAGGCACTCCCCGGCATCTCACCCAGGATGCTGACAAAACAACTCAGGGAACTTGAAGAGGACGGCATTGTGAAACGTGAGATGTATCCGGAGATACCTCCAAAAGTTGAATACTCGGTAACTGATTTTGGCAGGACGCTTATCCCCGTACTGGAAGCATTGGCCCAGTGGGGTATTGAGTTCATGGACCATAAAAGTGAGCCAAAATAAGAAAGAGCAGACCTTGATCCACATTCCATCCAGTTGATATGGTTCAGTAGGGATAGAATATAAAGAACATGGAGCACAGGACAAACAATCCCCACGCAATAGGCTTTACTTCACTGCTTTTGCCTCCGATGACCTTAAGTATCGGGAATAGAACGAATCCTGCGCAAAGACCTACTCCCAGATTATAGGTAAAGCTCATGAGAATTATCACTGCCATTGCAGGGATCATCTCAGTGAAATCATTCATATCTATCTTTTTTATCGAACCCATCATTAGAAGACCCACCACTATCAGGGCTGGAGAGGTTGCTGCCATTGGTATCGCCGAGAACAGCGGATAGAAGAAAATGCCAAGGGCAAAGAGGACCGCAACAACAATAGCCGTAAGACCGGTCCTGCCACCTTCCTCTATACCAGTGACTGACTCGATATAGGTCCCTGTGGTTGTCGTGCCTGCCAGCGAACCGAAGACCGTTGCCAAAGCGTCCGCAAGAAAAGGTCTGTCCATGTCGTGAAGTCGTCCGTACTCATCCATAAAACCCGCCTTCAAAGAAACACCCACAAGGGTGCCCATAGTGTCCATAAGATCCATGGTGAACATTGTGAGGATGACGGCAAAGAATCCCCATGTAAGTGCACCGGCGATATCCAGCTGGAGAAAGACCGGATCAATGCTTGGGGGCATGCTGACTATACTCTGAGGCGCCTGTGCAACGCCCAGTGCAAATCCCAGTATCGCTGTTATAAAAATACCTATCAGTATAGAACCTTTCACTTTTTTGATCATCAACGCACTTATCAACAGAAAGCCGAACATCGCCAGAGCCACGGAAACTGTGTTCAGGGCACCAACATGCAAGGGTGCACCTTCCACGCCAAGCGAGACGATTCCCGCATTGACAAGCCCGATAAAGGTAATGAAAAGACCGAGTCCGGCCGCAAAGCTGTATTTCAGACTGTCTGGAACCGCATCTACCATCCTGCCCCTTAATCCCGAGACAGTCAGTAAGGTAAAGATTACACCGCTTATGAACACGGCACCCAGAGCGGTCTGCCATGAATAGCCAAGGACACCTACGACAGTATATGCAACAAAGGCATTCTCCCCCATATACGGAGCTATAGCAAGCGGTTTTTTTGCATAGATACCCATGATGAAGGTGCCGAATACTGCAGCCAGTATCGTAGCTACCATGGATGCACCGAAGGGTATCCCGGCGGCTTCAAGTATTGCAGGGTTGACGACGATTATGTATGCCACCGTCATGAAAGTGACAATCCCTGCCATGATCTCTGTCCTTATATCTGTTCCATGCTCTTTCAGGTGAAAATAGTTTTCCAGTAGATCCGACATTTCAGGTTCCTTCCTGTGCTGGTTTGCAATAGAAACCTGTTATTATATTGTGACAGAAAATATAAATTTAATTATTCAACTGATATTTGATCATAAAATGAAAAACGATATAAAAACGTGTTTAACGAGCATCAAAGTGTAGAACGCTTCTATATCATTTTTGAAACTTTGACTTAGTACTAACGGAGGAAGTCGAGGCACCGAAACCGCTGATTATTGACTTCAGGTGCCCCGATCGAGAAGAGCTAAGGGTTCTGTGCCTGGCATATGGCATCAGACTTTGTGAGTAAACCCCTGCCCCCAATTCTCCATAGATTTGTTTTTACTTAACCAGAACCGTTCTTAATCATACAAACTATGCTATGATACGTTTACAGGCGATTTTTTAATGCCATTATACTCAGATATCTGTTTTTCAAGAAGATAAGACAGGTTCTTGCTGTCTGAAAATTCCGAACCATGATAATTAGACCTGGTTAATGAATATAACAACGGTTTAAGTTAAATAAAAATATGTAGTGATAAGACTTACTGTCAGGATGGGGTTCCTGGCATCTGAACATGGATGGAACATATGTGGTTCCTATACAAGTGGGGTATATAATTGAAGCAGCTAACAGAATGTCCTGAGTGTAATGCACATCTACATGAGATCGATAAGATTATACAGCATTGTGAGACATGCGGATACTGGACCGAGACAGGAACTGCCAGGCTTGATTCGCTAATGGTGTTTC
>JAWSUM010000103.1:0-9516 GCA_033549165.1 Methanolobus sp. | reverse complement strand
ATGGGTCATGATCGTGGGAGGTATCGGAATGGTATTCGGTCTTGCAACATGGGGATACCGTGTCATAGAAACGATAGGTACAAAGATCACAGAACTTACGCCCACAAGAGGTTTCTCAGCTGAATTTGCAACAGCTTCTGTGGTCGTACTTCACAGTTACAGTTCTCTGCCCATCTCTACCACCCACACATTGGTCGGTTCTGTTATCGGCGTGGGCCTTGCAGGCGGTCTTGCAGCGGTTGATTTAAGTGTGATATGGAAGATAATTGTTTCCTGGATAGTTACAGTGCCAGTTGCAGCACTTACATCCGCGCTCGTATTTGTAGGACTTATGGGGATTGGAATATGATAAAAAAGGAATATATCCGCTCTGTATTGAACATATTTGCAAGCTCACCTTTCAAGCCGCTTGGAATGCATGCCAATAAGGGTGGCGAAGCCGTAAGGAAACTCAGTGAATCCGTACAAGCCTTTTGTGACGGAGACATGGAAAAGGTCGAACAGCTCAACCATGAGATCGATGTTCTGGAGCATGAAGCAGATGTGATCAAGCAGACCATCAGGTCTGAACTGTCATCTTCCATAATGCTGCCTGTGCATGCCGACGACCTGCTCAACTTCCTCAAACCCCAGGACTCAATATCCGATGATGCCCAGGAAGTATCATACTGGCTGACGCTGCGAAGATTTGAGGCATCCGATGAGATACGTGAGGGCTTCCTGGAACTCATGGCAAGGACACTCACGACCGTTGAGATGTACGGGAAACTCGTAGATACCCTGAGCGAACTGCTGGAAACATCTTTCAGCAAAAGGGATGTTGAAGATACCCTTGCACTTGTCGTGGAAGTTGAGGAAATGGAACATCAGGTTGATATCGTTGAAAAAGAGCTTATGAAAAAAGTATTCAAGGAAGAGGATGCCCTTGGAGGTGCAGGCGTGTATCATCTGGCCAAACTCATTACCGGGATCGGCAACATTGCTGACAAGGCCGAACACGCTGCAGATCGTCTAAGGACTATGGTAATGAGAAGATAGAACTTCTCTGTTCCATTCTTATTTGTGAAGGTTCCCGTCCTCGTTCATCTTTTTTAGCAATTCGATCACAGAGTAAGACGCACGTGTGATCCCCATGCTGCGTTTATCGGTGTCAGTACCTGCAACATAGAGGTTCTTGACAGGCGTCCTGTTATCTGCAAAATGACCATCGATTGTCACAGCAGCTTTTTCGGGGATAGTTATCTGTTCATGCCTCATTTCAACATGATCCTCGACCGAAGGAATGGCGTGACAGATCGTCTCATATGCCCTGCTTATCTCCGAAGCCTCGTTTATTTCATCATCAATGACAAAAGTGAAGCCAACCAGCTGTTTTCCTTTTGGTGCAAGTGATGCATCATAGTTGCTGATAGGCATCGCCCAATAGGGCTTGTTCTTGAACCATATCTCGGATCCGATATAGTTAAACTCTTCCAGCATGGTGTCAAGTCCCAGCCAGGTCGTAAGGCTTTTCGTGTGGACTACTCCCTTAAGTTCATCTACATATGAGGCTGGCAGGGTATCGGTCATTTTCGGAAGGTCTGTGACAAAACCAGTGTGAATGACCGTGTCCGCATAATAGATATCATCAGCTTCGACACCGATAGCTTTCCCTTCGATGGTCAGTATCTTGCTTACCTCACAGTCGGTCTTTATCTCAACACTTCTTGGAAGAGAGAAAAGCAAGGCATTAAGGAGCGCTTTCAATCCTTTACGAGGATAACCCTGGGAATAGCTCACCCGGTTGGTAGCCAGTCTTCCAAGGGACGACATGGGTTTTGAGACCTTGTCCATTCTGGTCTGCAGGGATGTGTGCAGGCTGGAGGGTAATATGGATTTAAGGACGGGTTCTGTTTGAGGTTTCTCGTTGTTCTTCATTATACTTTCCATCTGCTCCTGCGGCACACTATCCCTGACAAAGCTGCTGCCGGATAGTATTCTCTGGGCAGATGTCTGTCTCATGTCTTTCCCGGAAAGGAAATAGGAAATGGCATCCATGAAATCATATGTGTCCTTGGAAAGGTTTCCTGGCATAGAATCATAAACCGATTGCTTAGAGAGATCTATCCCAAAAGTACAAAGCGTGAGAGCTTTGGTGATCGCCTGTGTGATCACTATCCGGTCCTTTCTCGGAAGCACATCGAATGTGACAAACTCCTTAACATTGGATGGCACCTTCATGAAGGAATCTTCGGTACGCACATAATAGTGACCGTAATCCTCGAAGACAGGAACATAGTCAAAATAACTGTCCATCATCCTCCTCAAAGGACCAGCTTCAAGATGTGTGATGGCATGGGCACCTGTGTCTACCTGGTAACCGTCTACCATGTAACTGTTACAGTTCCCTCCGACAAACTTATTTTTCTCAAGAACCAAAACCCGGTTTCCATGTTTGGATAGTGCCAGTGCGGACAGCAGGCCGCTTATACCTGCACCCACGACTATTACATCATATTTTTCCATTTCATCCCCTCAGATTCTTATATGGAAAATATAAAAAAGGTGTATATATTTATTTTCACTCGAATATCTCGGGCACTATGCGCCTTGCGACTTCTTCGTATGCCTTGGAGAGATCACCCTTGTCAAAGCGGAAGATATCCTTGTCCATTGACTGCCCTGTGCTCTTGTCCCAGAGCCTGCAGGTATCACATGAGATCTCATCGGCTACCACGATCTCCCCGTCCTTTCTTCCGAACTCGAGCTTGAAGTCAGGCAGAAGGAAGCCTTTTCCGTCAAGGTACTTTACGAGGATGTCATTGATCCTGAGTGCCATTTCACGTATCTGTGCTATCTCTTCGTATGTGGCTATTCCCATTGCAACCGCAATATCTTCGTTGAGCATCGGGTCACCGTACTCATCGCTCTTATAGTCCAGGACTATAACAGGTTTCTTAAAAACGGCCCCTTCCTTTATGGGGTATTTGCGTGTGATGGAACCTGCGGCGATGTTACGCGGGATTACCTCGATCGCTACTATTTCCACAGCATCCACAAGCATGTCGACATCGGATACCATTTCGATATAGTGGGTCTTTATGCCTTCTTCCTCAAGCATCTCGAAGATCTTCCTGGATATCTGGGCATTATAATAACCCTTATTTGCAGCCTCACTCTTTTTCTTGCCGTCGAACGCTGTCAGGCTGTCCCTGAACTGGGCAATAAGTTTCTTTGGATCATCGGTCTTGTAAATTGTCTTTGCTTTACCTGAATACAATTCTTCCCTTTTCATCGGCATCACTCTTCGACTAAGGCTTTTTAAGTTCTAATGCTTTATGCCTAATGTAGTATAATTATTTATGTCTTAACTTATGTACTATAATTGCATACAAAATGTTATTATTTCAGACATATATGATTATTTTAGGTGATCTCAATGGACCAGGAACTTATGCGTATAGGTGTATCACTTCCGGAAAACCTGCTTACCAAATTTGATAATATCATAGAGAAAAGAGGCTACTCCTCCCGATCAGAAGGCATCAGGGATGCCATCAGGAACTATATCACACACTACGAATGGATGAGCGATGTAAAAGGCAGGCGTGTGGGTACTATCACGTTGATATACGACCACACAAAGCGCGGCCTTTCAAGCGCCCTGACGGACATACAGCATGATCATTCACACATCATAAAGTCAGCCATCCACATCCATCTGGACCATGATAACTGCCTTGAGGTCATCATCCTTGACGGAGAAGGAGAAGAGGTCAAATCCGTTGCAGAAAGGATCATGGCACTTAAAGGTGTTACCTACGTGAAGCTCAACACAGCCCTTCCTTCCGAAAGTTGAAAATTAAAATTGACCCTGCAGTTTTTCAGTAAAGGACGATTCCATCGTCCTTAACAGGGTCTTCCCGAAATCCGTCAGGCAGTACATCTGGAAGTTACGTTCTCTTTTTGATTCTACCAGATTCGCATCCTTGAGCAGCTTCAGGTGGTATGAAAGTGCCGAATGTTTGTAGTCGGTGACCTCCACCAGCACACAGACACAGAGGTCACTCACCTGGAGTGCCTTGAGTATGTGCAGCCTCACCGGATCGGACATTACCTTGAAAAGAGACACCAGAGAATCCACGTCTTCCTGCATTGCCTTATGGACCTTCAAGGTCACCTCATCCGCAAGTATGTATGGCTCCGGACACTCCTGCCTTGGTTCTGTTTTCATTTGCTTGATTATTGTCTTTGTGGGTTAATAAGTTTTGTAATCCTTCAAACAGGATATAAAAAACAGGGATTAGAAAAGGGATCAGTTCAGACCCTTCTCATTGAAGAACGGTGAATATTTCCTGTCACTTTCCTGTATGTGGCCAACGAGCCAGTCCTTCAGGAAGTTCAGCAGTTCAAAAGTAAGACCGGCCTTTCCGCTCTCGTAGTCCTTTTTGAAAGCACCAACCTGTTCAATGAACTTGTCGTGTTCTTTTTTGTGCGCAACATATTCCGGGTACTTGTACTGCACCATGTATTTTTCCTCAGTAGAGAAATGATACTGAGTATACTCAGCCATGTTATTGATAATCCCAAGGGCAACTTCCTTACTCCTGGCGTTCAACATCGCGTCGTGCAGTTCGTTGATCATTTTAACCAGATTCTTGTGCTGCTCATCGATCTCTTTTATATTCATACTGTATTTGTCTGACCAGATTACAAGTGCCATATTATATCACAAGAGAGTATTAGTATATAAATATATAAATAAATTGTCAGATATGATTTAATCCATTAAATTTGAAAACTGAGCAGTATTTTCCACTTTTCACTTCACACTCTTTGTAACTGCCTTTATCAGCTCTATAATAAGCATCGCCAGGAACGCAACTCCAAGAGGCAGCAGCCATTGCTGCGGGGTCAGAGGTACGAGGTCGAATATGTTACTTAGGAACGGAATGTACATTGCAGACAGGGTCAGCAGGAAACTGACAGCCACACCGGCGACCATCAGCCGGTTAGTGAAAAAACCTATGCTGAATATGGACCTGTCAAGGGACCTGAAAGCAAAGGGTACGAAGAGTATCATGCTGACGACCGTTGCAAAGGTAAGCGTTCTTGCAAACTGTATGTTTTCGTAGGGGTTACTGGTCAGAAACACCAGGAATGATGCAGAACCCATAACAAACGCATTGCTAATCATCAGTACAAGATTACGTTTATTGAGAATACCCTCATCCGGGTCCCGCGGGTCCCGCTCCATTATACCTTCTTCCGGAGAGTCCAGTCCCAGACCTATCGAAGGCATGATCTCACTGAACATGTTCACGAACAATATCTGCAAAGCCAGGAGGGGGACGAGTTCATAACCAAGCAACGTGATGCCCATGAGGATAAGTATGACCTCTGTGAAGTTCCTTGAGATAAGGTAGGTTGTGAACTTCTCGATGTTCGCATAGATCGCTCTTCCCCTCTTCACAGCTTCCACGATCGTTGCGAAATTGTCATCCTGGAGCACCATCACGCTGGACTCCTTCGCGACGTCCGTACCCTTGATACCCATGGCAATGCCGATATCAGCCTTCTTCAAAGCAGGTGCATCGTTCACACCATCGCCTGTCATGGCAACAATATGCCCCTGTTTCTGAAGTGCTTTGACTATTCTTAGTTTCTGTTCCGGCATTGTCCTTGCATAGACATTGATATGGTCAGCAAGAGCCTCGAACTCCTCGTCATCCAGCTCATCAAGTTCAGGACCCGTGACAGCACAGTCCTCCACAATGCGCATGATCTTTTCTTCATCTTTGACCCTTACATGCTCCGGCAAACCACACTCTGCCCTGTGGTCGAAAAGACCGATACTGCCACCGATCGCCTTTGCGGTTTCCTGGTTATCCCCGGTGATCATAACAACCCTGATGCCTGCCTTACGACTGGTGGCCATAGCCTCCTTTACCTCTTCACGGGGCGGGTCGATCATAGCCACAAGTCCCAGGAAGGTCATATGTTCCTCGATCGCTGCCTCGGAAGAAGTATCCGGGTCCTCCCTGTATGCAACTCCGAGTACCCGGTAGGCTGAGGATGCAAAATCCAGGTTCTTTTGCATTATCTTTCTACGTATCTCATCGTTGAGCGGAACCCGCTTACCCTTGATCTCCATGTGATCGCAGCCTTCAAGGACATTTTCCGGGGCACCTTTTGTGAAAGAGATCGGTTCTACTTCATTTTCATGCACGGTCGTCATCAGTTTCCTTTCGGAAGTGAATACTACTTCTTCGACCCTCGGATAGGCATCTTCGAGATCGTCCTTCCAGATTTCCGCCTTTGCAGCAGCCACCGTAAGCGCGATTTCCGTAGGATCGCCTACAACATCCCATTTATCGTTCCTTTTTTCAAGGGATGAATTGTTGCAGAGAGCTATGGCTTTTAACAGTTTCAGGATTGTAGCATCCTGCCTGACATCGGTTTGCTTTTCATCTTCAAGGAACTCACCCTTTGGAGTGTAGCCTGACCCTGTGACCTCGATTACGTCCTCATTGACGAGTATCTTTTCTACTGTCATCTCGTTCCTGGTGAGCGTCCCGGTCTTGTCCGTACATATAACGTCCGTGGAACCCAAGGTTTCAACAGCCAGCATCTTCCGGATAATTGCATTGTGCTGTGCCATCCTCTTCATTCCGAAACCCAGGGTCAATGTCATGGTCAGGGGCAAGCCTTCGGGCACAGCTCCCACGGCAAGTGCAATGGCGATAAGCAGCATCTCCTCAAGAGGAGCACCCTGGACAACCCCGATCCCGAGTGTAAAAAGAGAGGCGACCAATGCAAGGATAGCAAGACTGCGTGACAGCGTTGTTATCTTTTTCTGCAGAGGCGTGTCCTCTTCTTTTACCTGGATGAGACCTGCGATCTGACCCAGTTTAGTATCCATTCCGGTATCGACTACCACCGCCCTGCACTTCCCGTGCACGACCTGAGTGCCTGCAAATATCTTCCCGGATTCACTTTTACCAATCGGATGACTTTCCCCGGTAAGGGAGGATTCGTCCAGCCTCAGAGCCACACTCTCAAAAACAACTCCATCAGCCGGAACCTTATCCCCACTCTCCAGGACAAGTACATCTCCCGGAACGATCTCCTTTGTCTTTACTTTGCGGGGTTTGCCTTCCCTTATAACCGTAGTCTCGGGCTGGACTATTCTCTGAAGGGATTCCATGGCTTTCTCGGCCCGGTACTCCTGAAAGAAACCAAGCACAATAACAATGGAAGTAATTGCCATTATGACCCAGAAATTAATGACCTCGTTGACCAGCAATGAGAGCAGTGCCGCAGCGACAAGCACCCATATGATGAAATTCTTGAACTGCCTTACAAGAACATCCCGGGAAGTGGTCTTTTTTGTCTCCTTAAGTTCGTTCATCCCATATTTTTCGAGACGTCCACTGACCTGATCCTCACTGAGTCCTTTTTCAGAACTGCTTACACTGGTAAATACTTCTTCGATCTGAACCTGGCTTTCGACCACTCAGTCATCCTCCCATCAATCCTATGAGCCCTCTTCATAAAGAACTGTAGCTATCATCCTTTGATCCTGGCAGCAAAACCCTCAGAAATGTAGTTCTCGCTCCTTTTGCAGACATCCGAGGCAAAGTCAATGCCCCTTCCGATTATCCTGTCCCATACAGGTTCCTGGATTGCTTCGGTTTTTTCATTCGAGATATCTTCCCTCAATAACTGATAGACTATACCAGCATTGAAACTGTCTCCGGCACCCACGGTACTGACCGTGGTGATCTCAGGTGTGACATAGTACTTTGACACTGAAGGAGCCCTGAGACTGACTCCTTTGCTCCCGGCTGTGTATACAAGGCACTTGCACCCATTATCATGTACATATTCATAGGCATCATCAGCATTGCAGATACCTTCGATATTCCTCATATCCTCATCCGAAGCCCTTACAATATCTGCGTATCCGATATTCTCACGTATCATTCTTGTTGCCTCAGGCGTTTGCATGTGTGGAGCCCTGAAATTCGGGTCATATAGAATAGTCGAACCTGCCCCTTTCGCTGCGTCGAGAAATTCCCTGAGTCCGGGTTCTGTCTCCTTTGAAACTGCAAGGATAGAACCGAACATAACAATATCATCCGGCCTAAGGTCACTGGCAGTTTTCAGGTATCTCTTCTCAGGGAAATCCTCATAAAAACTATAGATGGCATCATTGTAACGGTTAAGAAAAGCCAGTGCCAGAGGGGATTTTCTGTCAGGATAGATTGATACATGTTCGGCAGAGACATTATTTTCTTTCAGGAACCTGCAGATCATATTTCCCACTTCATCATCTGCAAACTCGGTTAAAAGGAAAACTTCTGCCCCTGCCCTCCCAAGGGATACGGCACTATTGAGCATGGAGCCTCCGGGACATGCGGAGCATACTCGCCCATCCTTGAAAAGAATATCCAGGAACGTCTCACTGATAGCAAATACCCGGGATATGCTCTCACCTCAGAACAGCTGGTTGATCACTGTTCCCCAATCTCCTTCAGTGTCCCTGTATAGTAAACAGGTCTTCCTTTCTCATTCCTGAAAATGAAGGTTCTCTCCTCGACCCACCTGACAAACCCTTTTCTGGTCCTTATCCTGTAGGTCTGGGTGAACTCATAGGCACCTTCCCTTGCATTCTCCCGGAGTTCAAGTAACGCTCCTGCAGCATCATCAGGATCGATCATATCCTCATATGCAAGCTTCCCTGAACGGAAGTCCTTTGCATTGTATCCGAAGTCCGAGATGTTGTCCGATATGAACTCAACCATTCCACCCTCTTTAGCCTCCCTGACAAAAGCAATTACCGGAATATGATCGATGAGTTTCTCAAGAGCACGGGTGTACATTTCAGAGCTTTGTATGGTATTTACAAGCCGCACCTGTTCATTATAGTCATCTTCAAGAGATATTTGCTCTTCAAGTTCGATTTCATTCCTTGCCATATTTACTTCACCCCATTGGACACTCTTAATCTTTGCAGATTTACCACTTATTAGTCTTTCATCCCCTGATTTAAGTAGTTACTGACCGGGATCACATGTTGCTGATCCACCGGAGTTGTTCTTTTTTCTTTCCTTGTAGAGGATGGTCCTTTCAAGTAATACCGGTGAGACGATAATAGAGGTCACTACCATCAAGACAATTGCCGAAAATGTTCCCTCACTGATGGTGCCAAGCTCCCTGCCAATGGTTATGATAACCAGTTCCACACCCGACCTTGGCATCATCCCTACGCCAAAAATAAGGCTGTCCTCATTATCGAAACCGATCATCTTCGTTCCAACAAACCCCCCTATAAGTTTGGAAGAGAGAGCTACCAATATAACCAGTGCCGTAAAGATGCCTGAGATCCCTACAAAAGCCAACTCGATTGAAAAACCCGTGAAAGCAAAGAAGAGAGGTGTGAAAACCGCATATGTAATTCCGTTCACTTTCTTTTGTATGGATTCTATTTTAGCCAGTGGGAGATCTGAAAGGGCAACTCCTCCGAAAAAAGCT
>JAWSUM010000102.1:0-9714 GCA_033549165.1 Methanolobus sp. | reverse complement strand
GTACTCCCTCGATACAAAAATCAGCCGATATTTAGTTATATATGGTAAGCACTATAAATTATTTACAGGGTGTTGTTACTCCAAAGCAGGTTGCTAAGAGTCAAGGTGAAAATATGGAAACACGATATGTCCTCACATTGCTTTTACTTGCATTCATTATTGCAATCCTTTCACCTGAGTTGCCGCATGAATATTCTGACACTCCCGCTAATCTGACCGAGAACGAGACCCTCCCCATGCCGTTGATGTCGCTGCAGGATGATATTCCGGAAGGTGTCACGGACAAAAGACCTGGATGGTGGAAACATACTGGCAACAGCTACGTTTCCTATGTAACCGGTACCGGACTGGGAACTTTGTCATCCACTGGCAATCCCGCAATTGACATCAGTATACTTATCAACGGGCAGGATGCAAGTACTTCTCCCGGTCCTTCTTTTATCACGGGTTCTGAACTTACGGTATCATACCGGGTCACTAATTGTGGTGATTTCGGGCTGGTTGATGTCCGTGTGAAAGATGATGAATTTGGTGATGTGGGAGAATGTGATCTTCTTCATGCCGGGGAAAATGTTACCTTCGAGCT
Organism: Methanolobus sp.; assembly: GCA_033549165.1. Classification (GTDB taxonomy): domain Archaea; phylum Halobacteriota; class Methanosarcinia; order Methanosarcinales; family Methanosarcinaceae; genus Methanolobus. The sequence continues at coordinate 9,128 of JAWSUM010000102.1, read as the reverse complement.
GGAGGAAACCGTTCAGAAAGGCAAGTTCTCAAGTGTGGGGAGGGTAAGCGGACTCCGTGAGAGTAGTCTGGAGGTATGTGGTGATCAGTCACCGGTTTATTATTTCGGAAAAAGCGAATATGAGGAAATACCTGAATTCCCGGCGTTTGCAATCCCAATTCTTGTGATACTTGGACTGGCACTCATGTTCGAAAGAAGGAGAATGTGATCTGAACTCGTTTTTTCCAGTAAAAACAAGTCACTTCCGTGATTATGTATGCTTTCCATCAGGTAACGGTAACTCTCCCGGAAAAGACCCAGTATATTCCGATGCCTGCAAGTATGCAGTACATCACATATAACCAGCCGTTGACCCCTCCAATGCTCAGAGAAAGAACGACAGTGAGAGCCATTAGTTGTGCTGCCCGGATCCTGGTTGGGTCAAGCCGCTCTCCAGTCCTGTCTCCAACACTTTGGATTTCAGAGGAACCCAGGATCACTGGCAGGAACAATATTGTCGTCACTATGAGGATCGGGAAATCAGGATCTGAAAGAACTGGCAGGCTCACATCTTTCAGCATAAGGGAAAAGAAGGAAACAATTGCCATAAAGATCCCTGCCTTGAATTGAAGTCCGGCAGAGGAAGGCAGTCTGCTGTCAGCCAGGAGCCCGAGGCTGGTAAGCAGGCCGTATATCCACGATGCTTTGAAAACAAGCAGGGTTCCCAGAGACAATATTACCAGGATGTCCAGGATTCCCACACTGATGCCTGCTGTCCGGTTGATGGCACGTAGTATCAGGATTATCCAGAACATAGGCAGGATGGAGGGTGCTTCAAAAAATGAGATGATAATGAGCACAAATGTCAGAGGTATAAACGCAGAAAAGGCATGATCCGGGTCAAGTTCCCTTGAAATCGCCCAGGTAAGGAATATTACCAGGCTTGTCCTTATGCTGTGGAAAAAGGCAATTATAATGGTCTCTGTGAAAATGTAATAATAAAGTGTTGATGCAGTGAAAACAATTGCTGTGATGAGGATTATCAGAAAGTTTCCTGTATTGCTCAGGTCGAGGGGACGTCCAAGGGATGTTATCCTGCGTATATCCATCCAGGTAACATTGATGGACTATCGACTTTAAGGTATCTGTCTGCCTTGTCCGAACACCTGCTGTCACTTTCCTGCAAGATGATGTTTTCAGACAATTACATCAATTTGGTACACGCTGAAAATTCAAAGGCATGCTTATCTGAATACGTCTTATGAATTTCACTCCGGTTTAGGTTAAATAAAAACATGCCACTATAGGCTTATCGGGGAATGGCCTTTCATGGATGGTTGAAAGGTCTGTATCTTTCCTGGTACGAGTGGGGTAAATAAAATGAAGCAGTTACAAAAATGTCCGGCGTGTAGATCCAAGTTGGACGATAATGGTAAAGGTATACAGTTTTGTGAAACATGTGGCTATTGGGTCAGAAAAGGAACAGCAAGACTGGATTCGTCGATGATGATCGCTTGAGGTGGAAGATGGGGTTATTAAATATTAATAATCAAAAAACCAAAATATGTTCCCGATGTAAGGAAATGCTCAAAAGGCAGATGCTTGGTATGAATGTATTCTACTACTGTAGAAGTTGCGGATACCTTGTGTCATCTGATTTCGTTTGACATTTCTGGACCTGAGCAAGGTCCCTGTATACCAGGGTCCTGCTTTTAATATCTTTCTTATTATGGCCTGTGCAGTTTCTTTCTGGATCCCGCCTAAGGATATGCCCGGATACTTGCTCAGTCATCGAACATTCCAAGTCTAATTTTAATGAAATCATACATTTCATCCGCGATGTCAATCTCACAGCAGCTTTCGATACCCTCAAATCCCGGGGAGGAGTTTGCTTCGCAGACTTTGTAGTGATTGCCATCGAACAAAAGGTCAATTCCTGCGATGTCGAGATCGAAGATACATGCAGTCTCAGTTGCAAGCCATTTGATCTCGGGTGTCATCTCATAGCTTCTGACATGTCCGCCCCGCGAGAAGTTTGCCTTGAAATTGCCGTCCACTGAACTTCTCTCAATGCAGGCAATAGGTCTCCCTCCCAGTATGAATACACGCAGATCCCTTCCTTTGCTTGTTCTGATGAATTCCTGGAGTATTATGTTCAGTTTCGGATTCGTCGCATGTATGAGCTGCATGAGGTCATTGAAATTAGTCCTGTTCTCTGAAAGGAAAACTCCCTGTCCCCTGGAGCCTGAAATGGTTTTGACTACAAGGGGGAATCCAAGGTATTTTTCAACAAGGTCCACATTTATCGGATACTTCGCCAGCATGGTCTTTGGGACCGGGATATTGTTCTCGGCAAGGATCTGTTGCGAGTAAAGCTTGTCCTTGACAGTATCTATGCTGTGGGCGGAGTTGAAAGTGTGGACTCCCAGTCTTTCAAGATGCCTGATGACCGCCATGGCAAAATAAGTGGTTCCGGCACCTGTGCGTGGAAGCAGGAAGTCCGGAAGTGCGACAGTCTCGCCGTTAAGAAGTACACTCTTGCGGTCCTCCCGGGTCACTATCAGGTCAAGCTGCTCGGGTTTTACGACTCTTATGTCGATATTGCGTTTAGCTGCAGTTTCTATCAGCCGGTGGATCTCATATGCATCCGGCCACAGTTCTTCCTGTGAATACTTGTAAAGGACCCATCCCCTCATTCGGTAAAAACCTCTTTTGATGACGGTTTGAATTATGCTGTTATGGCGTTGTAACTATAAAGAATCGATGATAAGTGAAGGCAACCAGTACATTTTATGTAATGTGTCAGGAAATTCCCCGGATATTGTATCGTTAACAGTTTTATAGAATACGGACCATTTGATCCAAAAAGTGATAAAATATGGAAATCGAAGATGTAATTCTCTCTGCCCTCTTTATAGGTCTGCTGGCAAGTCTGATCATCTGCCAATCAACCGCTCAAGTCTCATACATCTCGGATCTTAGTAAAACCCTCGCAATAGGTGGCATTTGTGCATATTTTTTCAATAATTTCTCTCTTTTCTGATACTTTAGTATAGCTTGATCGGCGTTACTTTTCATTTATCGCATATATCGAGTGAATATGCCCACTATCTATAGTTTCAGTTTCGAGTAGCTCCAAAACCTTGCCGGAGATCCCGGTCTTGCCAAAGAGGTTCACTGCTTCTTTTCCAACAATGACAGGTGAGACTACCCGGCTTATCCTGTCTACTAGCCCTTCATCAAGCAAAATACCGCATAATGTATTGCCGCTGTCCACGACTATCTTGCTGAAACCGTATCTTTTTTTGCATATTTCCAGGGCCTTTTTGAGATCTACATGTTCCTCACCGCTGGCAATATGGTCGTAATTCTTTTTCCAATAAGAACGAGTGTCATTCTCTCCACCAGATGGCCTTTTCATATCAGGGGCTTCTTCTGTCTGGATTCTTTCAATGAACATCTCTATTCCTGTCCTGGCGGTATTGGAGCCAACAAGTATTGCTTCAGGTTCCAGTGAGCCAAGCACCCGGGTGCTTTTAAGGATATTTTCGCGGGAATGTCATTACTTTGCTAATTTCAACTTCATCATGAATAATACTCTCGATAGATATGCAGCTAAAAAGTTACCATATAATTTCCGTGGCGCAGTTCCAGAGAATACACTACATTGACGAGTTACTGAAATTTGCATTGGTTTTTGTTTCCTAATGCTTTAAATGTTATTTTCATTTAGTAATAAACAGGGGGAACAAATCATGTTAGGTGAAATGATAGGTGAGTTAGACGGTAAAACAATAGGCAGCAGAGTACTTCCATCCAGAGGACACGGGCCCAAAATCGAAAATACGGAACAATTTCAGGGCAAGCTTCTGGGAATTGAGGTTTCCGATATGACAACATACTGGACTGTCGTCATGGAAGGGGGTATACTCTATGGTGAAGGACGAGGAGTCACCATGACTAAAGAAGGAGATACTCTCACATACACTATTTCTGGAGTGGGAAAGTTCAAAGATAAGGGTCCTGCCGTCAGCTATCGCGGAGCTCTATACTATTGGACATCGTCTCCGAAATTCTCTCGTCTCAACGGTATTGCTACAATATATGAATATGAATCTGATGAAAATGGGAATTCACACGCGAAACTCTGGGAATGGAAGTAATAATGTATTGAATGTATAACTTCACAGATCAATGTAAGGATGTTATGACGCAAAGGAAACAACATCCCTGCACCCTTATTTTTTGTCAAGGAGTTGTAGCTTGTTGAATTGAAAGATGTAATTAACCAGAATTTTGATAGAGCCTTTATTTCATAAATTGTCCTCTGAAACTATTCAGGACTAACCATTTATAAGATATGATTATCCACTCTCTTCGTACTTGAAATGCGAGAAATCAGCGCAAAACACCTCATCATAATGATGGTGATTATATATAATAATATACATATATTTATATAGTATGATTTAATACTATTGATTGCAGGTACAAACCTGATGGAACAGGTTGTCTGCAATGACCAATTCCCATATAGGTATGATGTGGATCTCGTCCACAAAAAAGTAAAAACAAAAAAAGGGATCCAGGCAAAGTTCATCCCCTCAGCGTCCCCTAAAAACGAAAACTTTGCCTTCATTCCCTCTTTGCAGAAATGCAAAACAATTGGAGTATGAGCGGTTAAAAACGGAGTATGAGCGATGTGGAGTTACATTCCGGCAATGCCGGGATGTACGGGGTTATTGTCGATTATCGGGTTATTGTCAAACAATAAGAATTACCACAATTTCCTCCGATGAAAGGGTTCCAGCCCTTTACAATGTGGTAATTCTTTTAAGTTTTTACTTTTGTGGTGGGCCGTGAACTGATGCATTCAACTCTGGTCGTTACTTAGTTCCCTTGCTTTTTCATACATCCACATGGCATCGTTCTCCCTTCCCATGTTCTCAAGTATGTAACCAAGGTTGTTCAATGTGCATGCAGCATTTGCTTTACATGACATGTTCTCCGGGTCTGTGTCAAGTATGTAGGCATACATCTTGAGAGCATTCTCGTACAATGGCTTTGCTTCCCTGAAAAGTCCCTCCTCAAGAAGCAAATAGCCGAGGTTGTTAAGTATATATGCAGAATTCTCCTGGTATGAGATGTTGGAAGGTTCATACTCAAGCAGTTCCTGGTAGTCATCAAGAGCTGACCTGAACATTTGTTCTGCATCTTCCCTGTTGCCCATGTCCGTTAGCAGGGACGCAAGCCGGCATTTGAGGTTCCCTGTTTTCATCAGTACCGGAATCCCCGATGGTTCAGAAGCCTGTAGTTCCGCATATGCGGAAAGAGCGGATCCGTAATTGATCTTTGCCTTCTCAATGGAACCGTTCTCATCATGCAGGACAGCAAGTTTCTCAAGCACCTCGGCCCTTTCCTCGCGTATGCGCACGTCTGCAAGTCCCATGTCGATCAGTTTGTCATATGTTCCGAGCAAAACCCCATAATCCCTTATCATTTCTTCTGTATCATCTTTTTCTTTTATGGACAGCCTGAACTTCTCCAGTGCATCTATTACCTTACGAGTGTATGAACTTCGATCCTGGGTTGAGAGCTGGGAACACAATATACCCAGTCCCTCATCGCTGCGCCCAAGATCGATGAGAAGGTCTGCGATTCTTTCCCGCAGTCCGGACAGGTTGCGATGATACTGGGAGTTATCCGGTTCATTCCCAAGCAATTCCTCCCTTATTGCAAGCAGTTTTTCGTATTCTGCAAGCAATTCTTCTTTGCTGTCTGCATGTTGGGGCGCAGCTTCTATTTCAGTGAGGACTGCATCAAGCTTCATTCCATGTATAGGATCTGCCGGTGCCATTCTAAAAAGTCTCAGGTATATATCAAGGGAACCTTCCCGGTTTTTCAGTTCAGTCTGAAGGTTTCCCATGGACAATAGAACAGATGATAGTTTTGCAGCATAGCTCTCATTGCCGGTTTCATTGGACAGCAGTTCATTGTAGATCGATGTGGTTTCACCAAGGACAAACTCCGCATCCTCATAATTCTTGCTTTCGATCATCATTTTGCCGATCTTTTCCAGCACTTCGGCTATATCTGCTTTTATGCTTGTGTCTTCCGGATATATGTCTGCAAGTTCTTCGAGCTTGTTAAGCACGATGCCATGAATGCGAAGCCTTTCTTCACTGTCTTCAGTTCCGTCGGCAAAAACTCCAAGGTCATCGATAAGTGAACTTGCTGCCTGGCAATAGGTATCCTCCGTATTGCTCTGAAGGATCTCCAGGGCACTATCAATGGCTTTTGTAAACTCGGAAACAGCCTCATCCTTTCGGTCCAGCTTTGCCAGAATATTTCCTTTGATGTTCTGTGCAAAAGCAACATTCAACCTGTAAGGGAGGCTGGAAGGGTTAATTGCAAGCAGTTTTTCCGATAAACGTTCTATCAGCTCGTAGCAGGCAAGTTTAGCTTCCGAAGCCTCCTCATTCTCCACCAGATTATTGAGGTCGCTCAGAACGGCAACTGTCCGCAAACGGTTCTCAGCGTTCGAGGGATCCTGTGCAAGTAGTTTTTCCATCAGGTCCAAAGCCTTGAGAAGATTGTTCTTTGCACTTTCCCTGTATTGTTTTTCAGCAAAATATGAGGCAAGTTTATTCAGGACTGCTACTATCCTCAGACCGTACTCATTTGTATCTTCCTTTTCGTCGGAGAGCTTTTCCAGGACATCGAGTGCCTCTTTATACTTCTCCTTTGCTTCCTCTTTCTCACCTGCAATTGCCATTCTGTCACCATATGCGACGAGGGCCACGGATAATCTATCCTTATATGATGTCTCCGAAGGGTCCATCCTGACTATTTTTCTGTAGGTTTCAACCAGTTGCCCATATTTTTCCTCCTGACCTTTCAGCTGTCCGGTATCTGTTTCAAGGTCAAGCAGATTTCCCAGTATCGTTGCCATCTTGAACTGGAAAGGAATACTTTCCTTTTCCTCCTCCGGTATGCCTTCCATTATATCGAGGGCTTTTTGAAAACTCTCCTGTGCTGCTTCATGTTCTCCTTCTTCTGCAAGGAGTGCTCCCAGGTTATTCAACGTGGAGGCGGCATTTGACCTGTAAGTGATGTTATTCCTGTCATTTTCCAGCAGTTTGTCGTAATTGTTCACTGCAGCCTCATACTTTTTCCGGGCTTCGGACCTGTCCCCTTCTTTTTCAAGGACAGGGGCAATATTGCTGAATAAGCCTGCAAGTTGTTCGGTGACGTCATATCCCTTCCCAGAGAGCTCGACGATGATCTCTTCCGCCTCGGTATATCTTCCGATGGCCTTTTCTTCTCTTCCCTCGGACAGCAGAAGGTCGGCATATGTCTGCAATACACTTGCAAGTATCTCCGGGGAATCTGCGTCTCTGGAATCTGTTTCTGCCTGCTCCAGGGCCTGGGTCGCATCTGCGTATAACCCCTTCTCAATAAAGGACACCCCGCTGTTCAGGTGTCTTACTGCCATATCTCTTGATCGCTTGGACATAGGGTATTTCTCTGAATCTGGTTTCGAATTAGTATAAACCAAAACAACATCTCGCATGGTATTATATTTTCTGGCTATTTCCTTCCATAGCTTTTTGTTTTACACGTCTTCCTTTAACAGAAGGTACTATATGTTATTGTTTAGTATAATATATCATAACGAAAATGTTTTATGCTTATCTGTCAGTAGCTATATTGATTAAAAATATCTGAGCTTGTTCTCGTTTGGGCTCAGAGGAGGCCCCGATGCCCGGATTGCAAATAAGTAACTAATATTCGTTACACGTATATAGTTTAAAATCCATCCCCGAGTAACCACGTCACATCACCAAAACACGATGATGCATATGAAAAGAAAAAGGTATCTTCTAAGTTTAACTTTATTGATTATTGCAACATCGCTTCTTTGTCCTACGGCCAGTAGCTTAGGGCAGGATGCAAAGTATTTCAATTCACAAGGTGTTGCTCTCACGAAAAACGGAACTTACACGGAAGCTCTGACATATTATGATCAGGCTATTGCGACTAATCCTGATTACTATGAAGCGTTGGATAATAAGGTCTCCACACTGTTCATGATGGGAAAGTATGAGGACGCTGCAAAGGTCAATGATGCTCTTCTGAAGAGATATCCTTCATCCTCTACAACACTTTTCAAAAAAGGTCTGATACTTTCTGCAATTGGAGATCATGAGAATGCACTCATTTCCTATGACATGTCCCTGGAGTCCCTTGAGAAAGGAAATAACCTGGACCATGAATCCGGATTTGATATCGGCAGCCTTATGCTGGCAAAAGAGGATAATGCTGAAGAACTCGAATCGGTTGCTTTTGATTCAAGGGAAGCTACCATCTGGTACCACAAGGCAAGATCTCTCGAGGCGCTTGGCATGTTCAATGAATCGCTTTCGTCCTATGATAAGGTCATTGGGATGAGTTCCGATTATGTAAATAAGCTGCATGAACGTGCATTCCGGATGTATGAGGGCGGAAGATACGATAAGGCGCTTGTGACATATGATCTCACTCTTGGGATGGAACCGGCCAATGCGGTGCTATGGTATGAAAAGGGTCTTGTGTACGATGCAATGGAAGATCATGAAAATGCCAGCTATTGTTATAGCAGGGTAACAGAGCTTGACCCTAACAACAAGGATGCTTTCAGGAATATGGCTCAGGTTCAGGAGAAGCTCAACAATTCCGAACTCGCAATACAGTATTACGACCAATTGCTTTCCATCGATCCATATGATACGGAAGCCTGGTATGGGATGGGCCGCAATTTTGAGGAAACTGGAAACTACCAGTATGCTTTGAAGGCCTACGACCAGGTTCTTGCATATGAATCCCAGAACAAGGAAGTCTGGTCAAGGAAAGGTATCCTGCTGGATAAGCTTGGAAGATATGACGAAGCGATTCAGGCCTATGACAGGGCATTACAGCTGGACGAGGACAATCCTGACAAGGAGTCGAATACCGTTTCCGTTAGCACTATCTTTGCTTCGAGTATCAGTGCAATGCCTGTGTACGGTGAAAATCCTCAATTCTCCTATGAATCATCTCTGCTCTGGTACAACAAGGGTCTCGCCTTTGACCGGCTGGCCAGGTATGAGGATGCAGTTGATGCCTACGAC
>JAWSUM010000101.1:0-9806 GCA_033549165.1 Methanolobus sp. | reverse complement strand
GTACCTCTGCACCCTCATTTATCCCGATGACCATGGGCGTTCTGCCTATCATTTTATACTGGACCATCGGATACTGGTAAATGAATTTATCAGTATCATGCTGGTGAAGAAGTTCATATTCATTGAACTTAGTGGCAAAGAATCCTCTAAGCTGGGCTCCGGATTCTTTGAAAGGGCGGGTGGAGGTGAGGGAGAGGGTAAACACAAGAAGATTCATATTATCAAACTCGAAATTTCAGTATCATCCTTAAATTGTGCACCTGTTTCGAAATCATAATCCATTTCACAAAAAGTAATATCCCTTATTTCCTGTTTGTTTTTCAACACGTACCAATAAGGCATCTTTATTTCAAACAAACGGCGCTTTGAAGGAGGAAGATTTAATGCTTCATCTTTGAAAATAAGCGGAATTACAGGAATTTGCAGATAATCTATCTTTCTTGTAACTTCATTGTTGTCTTCTCTGTTAGGGTTATCGAAAATTCCGGATAAACTCTCCTGTGTTCTTGCATATTGCTTACTTGCATCAATAAAGTTTTTAGAATCTTCAATCTTAAATTTAGAATATACTTGTTCCACTATTCGAATGAGATCAGCTTCTGTTAAGTTTTCAGGAGAGTTTGCAAAAGAATGGAATGAACTCGTCAAGAGTCCGGTTGAATCCGGATCGTAAATCCGTTTTGAAATGTCTGATGCTTTAAATATGAATATGTGACTATCTGCTTTATTTCGTCTTCTGTTTACCCTTCCAGCTCTTTGAACAATTGCATCCGGAGGAGCACATTCAGAAAACATGATGTCGAAATCCATATCTAAAGACACTTCAACAACTTGTGTAGCAATCAAGAGATTGGTCTCTTCAATATAACTTTCTTTTTCAAGCCTATCTTTCAATGTAAATTTGGAATGATAGCAGACAGGGTTCAAATAATTTAATTTATGATACAGCTCTTGGCATTTCGCAACGTTGTTAACAACAACAAGTGTTTTTTTCCCTTCATCTAATACTTCTTCGATGTCTGGAATTGCATCATCAATGCATTTGTCACATGTTGTATACTTATTCCTGCATGAATTTAGCAAAAAGTCATCCTTTATTATTTCTACAGAAGAAAATGCTTTGGATAAAAGGTTGATTAAATAAGTCGGCATAGTTGCGCTCATGAGCATGAATCTGGCTCCAAGTTTAGAAAAATGCTCAATGGATTTTATGATGAGTCCCAATGTCCATGGATCATAGGAATGTATTTCATCAATTACAATAACAGCATTAGCTGCATTTGCTTCGACGAGCGTCCATTTTCCATAATTGAAACCTGTTACCAGCAATTGATCAATTGTGGCTACAGTTGCAGGTTTTATAAAGGACTTATCAAAGAGCACATTTCTTCTTTCTTCCTGATTATCCTCTTCGTTCTGAAACATAAAAGAAGCTGTAGAATGTGTTAGCCCCACATTTCCTTTTCCAAAATAGTCTTCAAGACGCGAAAATATACTATTTGCTGTGACCATCGTTGGCAATAAATAGAGTAATTTACCTCCACCCATATTCTGCAGGTTATTTAATCCCCACAAGAGTGATGCTTCGGTTTTTCCACTGCCTGTAGGTGCAATCGCAATTACATTATTCAATGTGCCAGCGCAGCTTTTCTGGAATTCTGTCAAATCAGTGAAATCAATATCCTTTAGTCTGCATCTTTTTTCAATTTCTGAAATCAGTTCTGCAGACTTTGTTTGCAAATGATAGTTAAGATCATATCCCGAAGAACCATGCCAATCCGAATAATGCAGTATCGCTTTCAAGAGCAGGTAAGTTGGCCTTATTGCTTCCCAATTGCTTTCTTCGTGGAACATTTTCGCAACGTAATTATTTAAAAAATCACTTGCTCTGTTATATGGATCTATATCTTTAATGCTAAATTTGAAAATCTCATCCGGAAAATCATAACCTTCATTTTCAAAAATTTGTTTTGCTAAAAGCAATGCCTGTTTTGCTCCATCTTCATCAATGGAAGGAATTTTATTTGTTCTTTCTTTTTCGAAAAAACGCATATTTGGATTAATCGCTTTATGGTGACCTAAAATAGCAAGAGCTTCAAGTGGAAGCTTCCCGACTAATTGTCCCTCTTGCTGCGTTAGAGCAAAACTACCATAAACTGCATATAGGAAGGATACAAGCTCATGCCTGTAGTTTTTACGATAATCAAAACGTTCTCCCTTTTGCGTTGCAATCATCATTTGTTGAAAGATATCCGTACATTTTCCGATATCATGCAAAACCACACTCAAAAGAGAACTCATCAAGAAACGTCTTTTATCAAACTCAAACTCTTCACTGAATCTTTTAATCTGATTCCTTTTTGCTTTAACTGTCTGTTTCCAGGCTCTATAAGAAGCAGTAATGTGTTCTTCATATGATTGGTCAGATTTAGCCCAGATAACATCATTCATAGTAGCACAACATTTATTCCATTTACAGTGTATCCATCAACCTCAGTTTTCAACTTAACAGGGGTACTTATGAAAGTAAATTTTTGACGTTCACTCACCCTTCTTTCATCTCCTTCAAAAATGAATTTTGTTGGTAAGAGAAATACCTGAGGTATGTTTACTGTTTGAACTATGGGAAGCTGGTTAAAGTCAATGTCGTTTTTGTAGAGTTGTGAGAGATCTCCAGGTAGAACAGTATTCTCAAATTTTTTAAGTTTACTTTGTTCTTTCTGACCAATCTCTCCAATCTCACATATTTTCATTAAATCGTCACTATTTCCTGCAGTTAAAGGATAAACAGGTGATAAGAATGCAGATCTTAATTCTTCCAATTTTTCAGTATTGTTAGATCCAAAATAGAATAGGAATCGGTTATCGAATAGATATTCTCGAATGAGGACACTATAATGTTTACGAGTTTTGAGATCTTCTTCAGTGTACTTTTTTTCTTTACCTGTTAACTTCCTATAATTCCATAAATCCCGCATTAAACCTTTACTATAACCATAAACTCCAATTTGAATCCCATTTTCTTCTACGAACTTGTGAGCTTCTTCTAAACTTAATCCCAGAGCTGCTCCTATCATTCCAATTATTGTCGTTTTGGGAGGCAATGGGAGCGTTTTATGAAATGTATGAGTTTCCGGGGATCGAAAAGAAGCAGTTAAAGAGACTCCTTCAATCGAAAAGATAAACATAATTATCACTGTTGATAATATTCATCTACCCATTTTTCTATTTCTTCGAATGCTTCTCCCAAAGACTTCGCATTTGTAATTTCATTAACAAAAAATCCTTTTCTCATACCAATAGTTGAAGAAATTATTTCTGGTTTATAATCAGCAAGAGTTTCCTCAATTATCGGAACATCAACACCGTTTTCGTTGAGTTTCACACTTTCAAGAAAAATAGGATTTTTAGTACTTAGCATAGCAGCAACCACAAATTTAGGAGCAATGTCCGCAAGGAATCTGCTTTGCCTGCCAGAAGCCCACAGATTTTTGATAGCTTTGACTAAATCTTTCACTCTTGCTGCTTTTTCAAGATTATCAATATCTTGCTTAAATCCATCACCACTGCCAACTCTGTCAAGTTCAACCAATATGGTTCCCCTATACAGACCGGAGTGAATCTCTGTTTCAAAGATGTTAGGATCGCCTCCAGCTTTTACTCCCATGTAATTTGTACCAAAATCCAAATCTCCCTGATAAGGATTTAGTGCAATCAAAGGCGAGACTCTCACTACAGAGGTTCTCTTAGTAGATTTCCCCTTAGTATTACCATCCCCACTTTCAGTACCCATGTAACCGAAAAGATCATCGTCAATGTATGATTCTGGCTCTTGTAGTGTCGTAGCTGCTCCCTTTGCTTGAGAGGCAGCAACCCCTTCAGAGAGTTCTCTTCCTAATACTTCAAGTTGATTTCTCAATGCCCGGCGAATTGCCTGAGATGAAACATAGGGATATTGTTCTACTCCAACCGATATTTTTTTGATATTAGACATATTGTCTGCTTCTTTGTCAGAACCGTTCAGAGAAGCAAATGATACTGGTGTTAAATAGGTCAAAGTCAACGCTTTAGCAGATTTCATTTCTTGTGTTCCTCCATAGACTTATTGAATTAATTTTGATTCTTTGCATTGAATGTGTTAAGTGCAGCAATCATACAAAATTGTTTAAACTCTGAGAAGTTATTCTCAAATTCCTGCCCTTTTCCATACAAGTCAGCGGTAACCAGCGCCCCGTATTTCATCTGAATTCGATTGATTTCATTTAAGAAATCTTCTGGCTTCCTTGCTTTTCTCAACCTGAAAAGGTCACCTTTACCTTTGCGACCAGCAGAGGAAACACTGATTCCGATTGTCTTGCCCAAACTAACCGCCGTATCAATGATCGATTGATCCATTTTAGCATCACTTTCCCTTAAAATATTTTCATATAATATTGTAAAATCATGTATAGGCTTTATATATTGTTTTTTTGATTTGTTAATACGGAACACATGTTGCTCTACAAGTTCAACTATACTCCTTTTTTTAAGAATCCGTTCACAAACCTTGTTTCTCAAAATGGTTTTGTTTTCATTTTTGGTTTGTTCATAGTCAATGAGATTTGACATTATGTCTTTCACGTCAATATTATTCTTTTCAATTTGATCAAATAATCTGAATATATAAACTGATTCGCTAAATGGCCAGATCATTTTACCCATTTGCGTATCTCCTAAGGAAGTAGTATTTATAGCGTAGAATTCTAAGGGAGCTCTTGAAATTACTACGTCAAAAAGTTTTTCAAAATCAAGTTCTGGGTTATCATCACCATTCATCATTTTTGATAGAACAACTCGATATAAAGAGTATAGAAATGTAAACAATTGTTCAAAGGGACGCTGGAAAAAACCGCCAAGCCGATTGTCAAAATTTTTTAAAATATGTGGATCATCTATCTTTACAGCCCTAAAATCGTCATACACTTCACTCATCTTTATCAAACTTGAAGAGTATGGAAAATAAATATGATAGCTTTCATTATTATACACGTAGAAGCCATTTACAGGCACAAATTTGCCTACAAAATCACACTTCCAGCAAACCTTTTCAGGTTTACTGCCATTTGAATTAAAAGATAGCACTCCAGATGATCCGGTAATCATAGGATATACAGTTCCACCAATTTCCGTCAGTGCATGGGATCCCTCTCCACAAATGAAACATTTTCCTTTTTCTTCTCCTTTTTTAACTTTGATGTTAACTTTGGGCTGAATTGCGTTTGGCCCATCAATAAGCATGTTGTTAGCAGATATTTTTAAGCCAGTTTCAGAAAGAAAAATGTTAAGCCGACTTTGCAGATGCGAATATTCGGCTGGTAGAATTTTTTTCTTAATTTTTTTTCCATTTTCATCTGTTTCTATAATTTCATATTTTACATGATCTGCCGTTTTCCTGGGAGCTTTATCAAATATTAATCCTGCAACTCCCATTGATTTTACTTTGGGAAAGCGCACAAACTTGTCTTCTTTAGAATCGTAATAAAAACCTGAATTTTCCTGTTTTTGTTTTTCAGTTGACTTATTGTAATATTGATCTAAAAGTGACCAATAGGTCTTATCAAATAATGCAGTCAGATTAGCTTCAATCCCTTTAAATGTAAGACCATCATCCGTAAATTGTATTTCTACTTCCATTTCCGGCGAATTCTCTTCTTTTGATATTTTGTATAAACCAAGTAAACCGGAATCCATCCAGAAGTGACTAAGCTTAGGAAAATTTATTTCTAACAGATCATTATTGTTTTCAAGGGATGCCATAGATATTACCTTGAAACAAACATTAGGTTGAATCTTTTGCTAGCATACGAGTCATGTGTTTTATATTTGTCACTTAAAACAAATTTGTACATGATTACTATGTACAGTTGAAGTTGGATATATATTTTACGATTTGAAAAGTATTAATTTGAATCTCAAAACTACATACACTACATACCCCAATTACAAATATATACCCCCTACAACATACCACCTACAGATGCCAAACCTAACCCTCATAACCACACTATACACCCTTGACCCCGTACTGGTCTGTATAACACGCCTTTCGCCAACCAGGGTGATAATTCTCACAGAAGACGGAGCGGTGGACAAAAAAGTCCAGGCGGAACAAATGCTTGAAACTACTTTTGGAAAAGTCATAGAGATCCAGAAACTCATCACTTCACTCTATGACCCTGTGAGAGTTGCTCAGGATGTGGCTGATGCCATCGAGAAGGAGCATGATTGGGGAAACCAGGTGGTCATCAACGTGTCTGGTGGCAGGAAGCCGCAGGCTTTCGGAGCTTTGTTCGGGGCCTATGCCCGAAGTGATATGGTCAAAAGGGTAGTCTATGTGACTGAAGAAGATAACGTCATGATAGAGTTCCCTATACTGGGATTCAACATATCGCCTACCAAAAAGGCTATTCTTGAACACATAAAACAGGGCGAGAAAGCGGTAAGTAAAATTGCCGTAAAGGTTGGGATCTCCAGAGGAATGGCTTATAACCACATCCGGGAGTTGAAGGACATGGGATACATCTCGGACGAGGATGGTTTTTCCATTACGGACTCGGGAAGGCTTGCAGTAATCTAATCCGTATATACAATGCTAAAACTTCACCAGTGGACCCGGCGGGATTTGAACCCGCGGCCTTTACGTTGCGAACGTAACGATCTTCCCCTGATCTACGAGCCCAAAAATAAAAACAAAAATAAAAAGAAAAAAGATAACGGTTACAAAGGTCTTCCGACTTCTGTTACCATTACGCTTTCGACGCCTTCGACTGCTGCAAAGGCTTCCTCGACCTGTTCGGTACCGCCTTCAAGGTCGCCTACCATGACTACCATCATGAGTGCACTCAGGCCGAAAGCAATAGGTTCTTCCTTGGACGTTCCGAAGGTTGCACCCTCCGGAAGGACTGCAATGAGTCTTTCCTTAAGTGCTGCAAGGTCGGTGTCTACATCTACAGGCATTATCTTGATAGTTGCTGCTACATCTCCCATCTTATTCACCTCAGGGTCCTACAAAGCCACATTTCGGGCAGGTGTATGGATTGCTTTGCTGTCTGCAACTTACACATCTTCCGAGTTCTCTGCCACAGCTTGGGCATGGGAAGCGTGCAAACCCGGTCTCAACCAGCCTTTTGCCGCATGCGGTACACTTTTCAACTTTATTTACCATCTAAATTCTCCTTTAAGCGTGATATCTGATCAATATAAGTCTCAATATATAGTGCTGAAAAATTCAGCATGTCGATGATTTGAGTACATACACAGTATATAATTTAAATATTCCCCTTGATGTGCGTTCCCACTACATCTTTCCCGAGAACAGCATCGACAACCCTTTCAGGGTGCTTTCC
Source organism: Methanolobus sp. (assembly GCA_033549165.1). Lineage (GTDB taxonomy): Archaea > Halobacteriota > Methanosarcinia > Methanosarcinales > Methanosarcinaceae > Methanolobus. Next base: position 2,421 of record JAWSUM010000101.1, on the reverse strand, counting down.
ATTGACTATGACACAGTCCATCCGGTATTTTTTCAAAAACAAGGGCAGCGTATTATCCATACAGGTAGACCCCATGCCCAGAACCTCATCCACAGTAAGCCATGTCTGCACCACATCCTCTGCGTACACGCCATCCACATCCGTGACCTTAATGAACCTGGCATCAATCTTTTTTGCAATCCAGGCAGCTATGGTATCCGATGTCACATCCCATGAATGCGGTAGCTTGTCTGTATCCCTTAGCATCCTGTAAGGAAGCAGCATCGTAACCCCGGCAGGCAATCTTTCAATGGAATCTGTGTAACCGATCTCAGTCTGGTCCAGTATATAGTGGGCATACTGCTCCATGGCAAGGATTGCCATCCAGTGGGCAGCATCATCACCAATTCCGTACTTTTCACTTGCCGAGCGGACCTCATTTGCAAACGGCCCGCCTCCCGGCACGACAAGTATTGAGAATCCATTCTGCCTATCTGCCCCGAAACTCTCTGATAACAAGCCGACGACCGCCGGTGCATCTTCCATCAGGCTTCCGCCTAATTTCACAACCACCCTTCTCATCATATATTCCCTGTTAAATCTATGCCTGCTTTTCCTTTAAAATATCTGCCTCGAACATTCTCGCGGCCGCATAGGCAGGGAATACCTTGGATATCTCATAACCCCATTCCTGAGCAACAGAGATGCATTCAAAACCAAGCCTTTTTGCAGCTTCCCTGATAAGGAACTCTCCTATACCTGCCGATACTATCCGGTCAAGTTCATTCCTTTCTGCGACCTGGGAGATAGCTTCGGTCAGCACACTGACCTGCTTATCCTTTACCTGCTCTGCTATACGGTAGATGTCATCCGGAGAAACTTCAGTCAGATCGGCACATACGACCCTTGCCAGCCTTCGCATGGCATCTGTCTTGCTTTTCCCTGCACCATCCGCCGTCTCACATGTGTATATGTCCTCTGCAATATCACCCAGTATCAGATAGGCATCAGCAGTGGTTGCGAAAAGTTCGGAGGATACGCGGCATTTCCCGGCAGCCATGTCAAGACTGTCGAGCAGGTATGCAAGATTTGTCCTCAGAACTCCTGAATAGACAAGCTCACTGCGGACCAGCCGGGAAAAATCAGAGATCCCTGCCGCATGTTTTCCACCCTTGATGGGAATTATGTCGCTTGTCGTACTTCCCATATCCACAAAGATACAATCACCGATCTCAGCACCAATAAGATTAGCAGATGCTGCCCAGTTGGCTGCAGCAAGCTTGCGCAGGTCTCCTGAACCATCGTAGAAATGACCTTCACTGTCAATGTATTTGATATCACAGTCAAAGGCATTGTCCACGGATTCCATTATGAACCTTATACCTGCTTCCTTGTCTTCGAAACAGTCAGCAAGCTCGCCGGTCATTACAACACTTACCCCTTCGGGATTGTGTTCTTCCGCAATCTCCTCTAAAGCCGTAGGAAGCCTTGTATCCTTCCACAACGGGATATAATGTAATTCAATTATCTCACCATCAGCGGAAGCAAGCTTTGTATTTGCACCGCCAATATCAATTCCGATTATTTTCATAAAATGTCCTCAAAGTCATCTTTTGTGAACGAGAATTCTCCTTCAAGGTCAACGGTGTCAGGAAGCTCTCCGAAGATGTTCTTCAGGAGAAGTTCCCCTATCTCGGCTTTAAGTGTCCTTGCAAGCCCGAAAATAGCAGTCGTCGGCCGTGGGTTCACATCGACCACATAATTCTTTTCACCATGAACGATGTCTATTCCAATATAACCGTTACATTTCAATGCTCTTGCAGTAGCACTTGCAACAGCAAAGAGTTCGTTTTCACAATTTGTCCTGTAAGGCACCATGTTCCCATGGTAGCTTACCTGTGAATTAGGCTTACTGCTGTCAATTTCAATGAATTGTTTGTTCACGCTCAAAGGAAGTGTCTTCTTCCCACATATAAGGCTTACACTCAGGTGTTCACCTTCGACATATTCGTTTGTAATATATCCTTCTTCAGCATCGTTACAAAAGGATATCCTCACCCCTTCGGATGCGCACCCGTATCTGGGTTTGATAATGCACAGACCTTCATATTCCCCGTTTATCAGACGGGGTACGTCTATTGAACATAATTGCAATTGCCGGGTACATTCCAGCTTATCGGCACATATCCTGACAGACTGCGGAGAGCATCCAAGATTCACTGTATTGTCCTCGATGATCTCCGAAAGGCCTGCCAGCATTTCATCAGGCCCGATCACAAGCCCGGCGTCGCACCCTGCGGCCTCATCCTCAAGGATGCTTTCAAAATCTTCAGTGCAGGAGTAGATTGCTTTTCCTGTCGCAAGTTTCGGACCCGAGGAAAGGTACGACACCTCATGGCCCAGTCTGGAAAAGCTGTCAACCAGCGTACTGAGCATGGCTGC
>JAWSUM010000100.1:0-9970 GCA_033549165.1 Methanolobus sp. | reverse complement strand
GGCCCTCTCGTGGTCTCCACCGATACCAAGTATCACATGACTCGCTTCCAGGGAGCGGCTGAAGCATGCAGAACCCGTGCTTACTGCGAACCCACGCATGTCCAGGTGAAGCGTCATGGATTCACCTTCAACATAGTGGAAAGTTATGTTGGCATTGTGCGGCACTCTCCGGGTGCGGCTGCCGTTAAGTGTCACATGTGGTATCTCTTCCCCGGCCTTTTTTATGATATGGTCCCGCAGAGATGCAAGGAATGTATTCTCCTCAGGCGTCACAAGCTCCACTGCTTTGGCAAAACCTACTGCACCGGGAATGTTCTCCAGTCCCGCACGGCGGTTGGATTCCTGGAAACCACCATCCATCCACTTGTTGATGGGCGTACCATCCCTTATATACAGTGCACCGACTCCCCTGGGACCATGAATGGTATGGGCGGACACTGTTATAAGGTCCACAGGTATCTTGCTGACATCTATGGGAACTCTGGTGTAACTGTGGGTCGCATCAGTGTGGAAGAGCACACCTTTTTCCTTACAGACTTGCGCAATGGCCTCAATATCCTGCAGGGTCCCGATCTCCTGATTTGCATGCTGTATGGATACCAGGGCTGTATTCTCGGTTATGGCTTCTTTGAGCTCATCAAGGTTCAGGATGCCCTCGTTATCTACACTGATGTAGTCCACCCTGTATCCCGCCTTCTCGAAGGCCTTTGCAGTGTTGAGCACGGGGAAGTCCTCTATCTTTGAAACAATGACATGCTTATCCTTTTTATTCAGAAGTGCTGCAGCAACTCCTTTAATAGCCATGTTGCTAGATTCCGTATCACCCGAGGTGAAAACGATCTCGTCAGGTGATGCCCCGAGGGAAGAAGCTATGGTCTGCCGGGATTCCATGAGGGCTTCCTTGGCATCGATTCCCATGGAATAGCCAAATTCTGACGTCGCTACTGCATATATATCAAAATAATATGGCTTCATGGCATCAAGCACCCTTTCGTCAAGGCGTGTGCTTGCTGCATTGTCAAGATATACCATTCTGTCGAACATGTTACCTCCTGTTGTTAATATTAAATTTAAATGAAAAGGGTGATACTGGCATCCTTTGCCTCATTTACGTACGTGCCTACGGCACCGTAATCATCGATCCATTCCTGGCGAAGTTCCTCTTTTTTGATTCCCATTATTTCCATGGTCATCTCACAGGCCAATATTCTGCCTCCAAGTTCCTTGTAGTCTTCCATGAGCTTTTCAAGTGGAGCGACATTTGCCTGTTTCATTCGCCGGTTGACCATCCATTTACCAAGACCCAGCATATGCATTTTTGAAAGCGGACCTTTGTCAAGGCCGTTCTTTTTGAGCCGCTGCAAGCCCCAGAATGTGAAATACATGGAGGCTTCCATTCCCATGGCCAGAGCACCGTTACCGATGACAAGTGCGCTATAGATCTTGTCAAGATCGCCACTATGCACTATAATTACCGCTTTTCCTGACATCGTATCAGCCTGCCTACCGTTTTATCCTGATCTTCCATTCATCATCTTTTTCTTCTATGTCGAGAACTTCAAGTCCCATTGCTTTGCATGCCATAGGTATCTCTTTTTTGGAAGCCGGATGTGTCCCCAGAACAATGACCTCATCCCCCGGTAAGGCTTTTCTCAATGCTTTACGACATTCTACAAGAGGAACAGGGCAGGTCTGCCCTCTTACATCAATCTCTACTTCTGTCATATGATCCTCCCAATTAAACCGGAGTCATGCGACCGGTTAACGGCGTTAACAACGATATCCCATCAAATTTGGCCCGTTGTTAACGACCCACAAAGATAACGTAGTTGTTGCAAATACTGCTATCTATTACTATAATCTTACACTATTTAATAATGTTACCATGGGCAATTTTCACCTGAAGTTGGTAGCAGGGAATACTGCCTGCTGTAATTATCCGGTCCAAATACATGAACATTCATGTTCCCATTCTCAAAGGTCGCAAAGGCCCCATTATTATGATATCCACAATACTCAGGTGTAGAGAAAAGGGATAGTAGTCTCTTTTCAAACCACCATTCATATCCTTCTTTCAGGGCAGTATGGCCCCTGACCATAAGGGAAAGCCTGTTCTTCTGCAGGAAACCAGAAAGCACATCCCCACCAAAACATTGAGAACGCATTCCCCTGACAGATAATGTCATACCAGCTTCAGTGGAAGGATCATTCCAGAGATACTCGAAAGAGTACTCCTTGCTGATATCATAGATATCCACAGGTCCCGGAATCCCGCCATGGACACAGAACACTTCATTGTTAACAATAGCTGCTACCGGCATTTCTTCAAAGACCATGTTCGCAAAGTCAAGCAGATCATCATTGAAACCAATAGCCTGAAAAAAGCCATATCTGATGTTCATTTCCCTTGTTTCGTGGTTCCCCCTCAGAAGAACGATGTTCCCAGGACGGTCAATTTTAAGCTTCAGCAGCTTAGAAAGAACTGCTATTGAATCATTTCCCCTGTCAACATAATCACCCAGGAAGACAAGAGTATCATATACGGAACTCTCCTTCACTCCCAGTACGAAGTCAAGTGCTTTCAGGTTTCCGTGGATATCACCTATCAGCATCACTCGTGAACTCTTTACAGATACAACTGCTTTTTCATTCCTGAATATCTCAAGGGCTGCAGCCAGAAGCTCTTTTAAGCTCTCTAAGGCAGGCATTTACGAACTACCTATTCTTTCAATATTTTCCTTATGAGGGCAAATCCTGTAAGATTGACTATGCCTATCAGAATACTCCCTATCAGGTAACGTGGGTTCCGAAGGGATATAGCGTTTTCGGGAACATTTGCTTCAGGCTTGAGGTTGATGCTCTCACTTTTTACGAGTGATATCTCTTTTTCCAGTACCTGGCCAGTATCAGTATTAGGAATGAAGTTAACAACATAGTTTTCACCGGCATCCATACCTCTGAAAAGGCAGCCATCTGCCACTGTAACTTCCGAAATGATCAAATCGTCCTTTTCAATCCTTATCTTCCCTTCACCCGGAGCTATTACCCTGAGGCTTGCATGGTCTTTAAGTTGTATGGATTCCCCATCAGATAATCTCAGTTCTCCTGGAAGGTCCAGAATTTCGAGAATTGTGGGTGCGATGTCTTCCTGTCCGAACTCGCCTCCGATTACAGTGCTTTCAACATCTGTTGACGATATGACAAGGGGCACCCTCTGAGCTTCATCAGTTCGTGCATACTTCTCCGACTGATGACCGCCCCTGGCATCAACGCTTGCAAAGGCCATGCCATGGTCAGCAGTGAAGATGAACGCAAGGTCGTTATCTCTGCATTTCTGGTACAGGGACATGCAAGAAGCATCGATACCTTCTATGGTAGCGAGATATCCGCTGTCCTTCTTGTAGTGTCCGGCACAATCAACGGCACCGACGTTTATTGTCAACAGGTAGGGTTGTTCCGGATATCTGGCCTGCATGAGGTCCATGACCTTAATCCCGGTTTCAATAGCCCACCTGTCATATGTATTATATCGTTCCAGGGACCCTTCTTTATCCTTACTGAGTTCTGAATGTAATGGCAGTATATTATCCTGCATCAGGGCTGCAATGTCCATGGAAATCTGTTTGTCGGCATTTGTCCGGATGTTCGTATCGATAATCATTTCAGGCTCGTTTATCGAGTTTGTGGCGTCGTGTACAATAACGTCCTGTTTGGCACAAATGGTTGAAAAGTCACCTTTTTCCATGATGCCGAAGGTGAAATAATCGTATTCATGTGCCACATCATAGATGGTTGTACCGGACCCCGCAACCGAGTCGGAAAGGGCTTTTGAGTAACCTGTGACAAGGACCGAGTGGCCGGCCTCGGTATAGGTTTGCGGGGCGCGGACATCAAGGACCCTGCAGCTTTCATCGAAAATGAAAGTCATGTTAGGCATGTTTGCTTTGTCAATGACGCTGCCATCGAGTGCGTACGGAGTGAACTCGGGATAGATGTAAGAAGAGCTGAGGCCGTCGATGATGAGAATAACCGCTCCGTGTGGAGTGTTGACGGGGTTTACTTCCACTATTTGGTATGCGCCTGCGGGCTGCAGGGATGCGTTCAGCAAGAACAGGAGTATGGTTATAATGGAAATAAGTCTTATGAGCCTCGTTTTTCGGGTCTTCATGAACGTATTGATGTATAATCTATATAATAATCTTTCTATTTGAGATTATTTTTTTATAAAACGATGATAATGGAACTGATCTATCCGGGACTGTATTGGTTCTCAGTTTACTCACAATCTTCTTTCAATTTACTCTACTTTTTAACCCGTTCTTCAGGAAGAGAGACAGGAACAGGAGTGCTGCACTGGCAATGAATATCGTCTCAAATCCCAGGACGCCAAGGAATATTCCTGTGAGCACGGGCATCAGTCCAAGGCCTGCATAGGTATATGTATTGAAGATACCCATGGCCAGTCCCCTCTCGATATTCATATGTGATACTGCCACAGGCAGGCCGATCATGCCCGTTCCGGAACCAATACCGATGAGGGTGAATCCAGCTATTGGATGATGGATGGCAACCAGTGTACCGATCACTGCTATTACGGCTCCTGCCCGTATCATGGTGTTGTATTTGAGATCCATACGGCCGACCAGTATGTTGCTTACCATGGCGCTCACATAGAGTGCAGCTATGGAGAACCCCAGTGCTGTTTTGCTCAGGAAGTCCTGGCTGTAATCCGGGTAGAAGGCGATGATAACCCCCGTCAGACCAAAGAGCAGAAAGGCGATGATCCATATGCGAAGATATTTAGTGTTTGTGAAATTACCGGCTATGCTTCTCAGGTCCGGCCTGCTGGCAGGATTACCAACTCTCACTTTTTCGGGCTTGCTGCGCCCGGCAAGGAAAAATATCCCTGCTGTAAAGAGTATGCCTGCCATCACAGTGAATAGTAAGACACCACTTTTGATATACCAGGTAGCAAGATAGCCAGCCAGGGCTACACCCAGTGCCAGTCCCGCATTCAGAAGGAAATTGAACTCGCCAATATACCGGTTCCTTTGCTCATATTCGGATAAGAGCGCATAAGCCACCGGAAAGAATGCACCGCAGGCAGTACCCTCGACCAGCCTTGCGATCACAAGGATGTACAGGTTCTCACTAAGTAAAAGCGTCAATCCCGAGATAAGTGTCAGCAGGATTGCCAGCACCACGAACTTCAGCCTGTCATACCTGTCAGAAAAGAAACCAAAGGGCAACATCGTAAGCAATGCACCTATGAAGTACCCCGAGAACAGCAGGCTGGATGCAAAAGCCCCGTACGTCCCATGGTTCCCGGCAGCAATTTCAGGCAACACAGGTATAACCGCATTCGATAGCCCCATTATCAGAAAGACGGTAGAGTAAAGCAAAAACCGGTTTTTGTCCATTTCTTCTCCCATTTGTTTCAAATTTGAACGGCCCTAAAGTTAATAGTTTTTGTTGTGGTTCTAAGTCTCACTTTTATTTACCTGGATATTTCTATCCCTCAGTTTTTTTCACAGGATTTTTGCAAGATTTATTAATTTTGAAATAAGTATGTTTCTTTCACTATTTTATTGATAATATGTGAATTGTGTAAACTGTACAAAGAAATACAATAATTTACATCGGCTTTAAATTATACAAGTAGCAAAATACGGTTACTTACACAAAACAATTAAACAGATAGTATATAATATAATTGTCACGGAAAATCTCTATAACACTTTAATTTTACTACATATGTTATACATTTGCAGATCGGCCAGATAGGTTATTAAGTAGTGTTCACTTCAAACATCCTATAGCAGGAGAAATGTATTTTTCACATGCAATAGCTCTCCATAGTCATAAATGAAGGATTTAAGCTTACGGAGAATAATGGTAAATAAACTTAGTTTCTATTAAAAGATCGATGAACAAAACGTATGAAATTTGAATTGTTAGTTTATCTGAAAAATCACAAAGTAAACATGAAAAGTTACATTTGGAAATTGCATAAACAGATATAATAGTATATAATAACTTTTAAAAATTTAAAATACGTTTCACATATACATAAAATTTAATATGTTTGAAGGGGGACTGTTATAGTAATGTTATTAAATAGCCACATTTTTATATATAGTTAATTTAATTAAAGCTATTTTTATAATATATAATTATGTTTGTCGAGTCTACCAAATTCAAATACAAAATATAATTATAAAAATAGTCGAATAAAGATATGTTTAAGTTTTTGGAATGCTTGAAAATGACTGAATTATTTGCTCTTTGCAAAAAAGTGAGAGTTTATAGAATGTGGATCCGGGCATTATCATAAATAATGAGAGATGATTCAACTGAACAAAATTGACGCATGTTTCTATTTTTAAGCTTAATTTGCGCCATAAAGACTATATGAATAAAAAAATCGGTTTCCAGGTAGTGGATATGAATTCTATTCCTTTGCTATAACCAAAAGTAATTTAGAAAAAATTAAATACTTCGCCCTAGATTTTTAATTACACCACGCATATAGAGGGTTGTGCGGGTGGAGTGGTGGAATAATTAGGGCATCGCTGGATAGGGGCGATGCTCTGTTTTCCTCAAAAGGTAACTTTTTTCTCACAGGCAATCTCTTCAAAATTTATCGTATTAGGTTATTTATGCCTCAAAATATATTTGTAGCTGGCCGATTTTGAAACAGTGATCTATTTTAACAACTTTTACAGGTCTCTTGATAAGTAAGTATGTATGATATAAGTTAGGATGTATTGAAAATAGAGTAAAGAATTGTAAAAACTTCAAAATATCACCAAAATCTCAAAGTGTAACTTATAGTAGTTACACTTAAAAATTTGTCCACCTATACACTTTAGTATACAATAACTGCACCAAATTTAACTAATAGTTATACATAATCAACTAATTAAATAAGTTAGGTTTTAGGAAGAAGATACGCAATGTTTTTGTTATGTTTGTGGAATTTTGTTATGCAGTATATTTAATTAAGGCTATTTTTATATAATACAATCTGTTCTGTCGAGTCTATAGTCTGCAAGTCAAAAATATAATTATAAAACTAGTGCAATAATAATTATTTTGTGTCTTTGAAGATTTGGCCAAAATTTACCTGGATTCTATGATCTCTAGGTTTTCCTGACAAAATGAGAGGTAATGTAATAGAATAATGTGCTTTGATTACTGAAAGTAATATTCGTAAATTTTCAGAAAATTTGAGCCAGCTTTTGATCGATTTTTTATATAATAAAATTAAGACTGTGAATCTTGATACCTTATTTGGAAAGTAGCCGGTTTTTTGGCCTAAATCTCACTTACATACACAGCTCCATTCCTATAGTCTTTAGACATAATTTAGACAGTTCGTCAAAAGGGTATGTTTTTCTTCAACTGGCAATTCAAGAGACTATAGGAATAAGGGGTTTTCCACCGACAACCCTATGGTTGTCTGCAAAAAAATATGGAGAATCGTATAACCTCTCTTTGAACGGGCAGTATTCACATAGTCTATGTAATTGCCGGGAATCAGTCAAACTATAGCTGTTACTTTAGTAGGAAATTGATATTTTCTGAGCCAACATTTGAAATTTTATGCGAGATTTTGCCTATGTTTATTCACGTGTTTTTGATTCAACGAGTATAGACTAAAAGCTCTGAAAAATAATATATAAAAATAGCCTTAAAAAATACATAACTTTATTTATATTTTATGAAAGAAAAATAAAATATAATTGTGAGTAATCAATATAACATAATTAATTACAACAACTCTCATTTTTCAGACTAAACTAAAATCATACTTTTGTTTTATAGTCTACGAACAAAAATCAATTTTTGGAAATTTATTTTGAATTAGTTATTTAATGAGTATTATAATTTATCTTTAATTAAAAGTAACTGCAAATGGTTACACAAACTCCCTTTCAAACGAATATACATCATACTGTATAATAGGTATACCTCTTACTTTTTTAGTTTTTGATTGTTTATAAAAAATTATACTTTCCTAAATATCTAAATAAATGTCAAAAAGTTCATGGAAATCACCATATTTTTTACGTGCCCTGTACAGATACTGACGAACATATTTCTTGCCTGCTGCTTTGGCGAACATAGCAACGATCTCAGCAGGAGTGAACACAGTTTCAAGTTTCTTTTTTGGGATTGCGTGCAGAGCTTTGAGATCATCGTTGAACCCTTCCTGACCTTCACCGAAGGTTGCCAATAAACTTGCACCCTGGCCCGGCGCCCCATTAGAACCATTAAGGTCAATGGAATGTTCACTGACCCAGTTCCAGCGCGCATCATATATGATGGCATACATCTGTTTGCAGCTTGTGCATCTGGCAGCGACTGCAGTCTGCTCATCATACGTATGATAACTGACACTGAATACATCAGCATTGCATTTACTACATGCGCCAATGAAGTTCTGTTCAAGGCCGTCCAGGAGGAGTTCCGTTTTTTCATGGAACAGGATGTTGTTTTTAGGATCATATGTGTAAGACATAGAATCACCGGAAGAACTGAGAGTTGGTCTTATGTTAATATACTATAAGGTATTTTAGGTCATCAATAGGTCATCATAGTATAAAAATTTAAAAACCTATTTATAGATAGAAGTCCATATATAAACATGCTATATGAAATTAGCATGAGGTGTGACTGTGGAATCAATTCGGTCAAAAATAAAACGGAGACTACAACGGTTTATCGAACTTGATGTAAATGGTCTTCGCAGCTATATCCTATCGACATTCCTCGATGTAAAAGAAACAACTGTTGACGAATTACATACAGCTATTACAAAGAAGTATGACATCTCGCGCAGTGCAGTTGCATCAATGTTAGGGTACATCTACTCAAAAATTGGTGTGCTGAGGTCCCATAAGGAGTCCTATAAAACTCCAATAGTCTATTCTTTGAAGGAAGAGTATGTCGATCTTATCAAAAATACCCTTAAAACCAAAGTATCAGGTCCTGTAACCTGATTTTTTTAATCACAATGTCAATAGTCAAGAACGCACCGGGAACATCCACGACAATAGTGATACGCTCCGATGTAAATACCCGCATAACTCATTCACGGGACCCTTATTATAATCTCATGAGGCGACTCTTCCAGGAAGAGGCGACTGCCTTAAGAGGGCAGAAATTCCTGATAATGATTGAAGAACGTCAGAAAAGTGGCAACCCTATAAAGACAAACGAATGGCAGAAACTGCTCGAAGAACTGGATATCGGGCGTGCATCATTTTACGCGATGCGTAACAAACTGCTTGGAGCAGGCCTTATATCCAACCGTAACGGAGAATACAGGCTTTCAGGGCAGTTCAGCAAAGACCTTATCGACATGGCCAGATGGTGGTGGACCGCAGTTCTGAACGAGAACCCGGAAAGTCTGGGATAGCAGTTCGACCGATATCTTAATATGCAACTATTGCAATTAAGGAATGCTTTCAAAGAAGCCCGGTAGTGTAGTGGTCAATCATGCAGGACTCTGGATCCCGCAACCTCGGTTCGAATCCGTGCCGGGCTACTAGATTTTTTTACAAAGTACTTGTGTTACGATTTATTTGGATAAATTTTACTTAAATTCAGTGCTTGATTTATAATAATAGTATCTTTGCCTTTCTGTTAGTTCTACTAAAGTCCATTGACGAATAAAGAACAACACAACAACCCGCCGAAGGCGGCACATTTCTTTGCTGCTGTATCCAAGACCATTACATTTATTCAGTAATTAAAATGTGGACTTTAAAATTGTAATTAGAAAGATTTTCTACAAGCCCATTTTTATTATTGAATTGTACCATCTATTGCTCTAACAACTAAAAAAAATTCGCCTCAAAAACGAAATATCTATAAGCATCTAGCTCTAAATTGATAACTATGAAGATAATATTAACCCAAGTATTTGTAAATAATCAAGATGAGGCTCTGAAGTTCTACACCG
>JAWSUM010000099.1:0-10056 GCA_033549165.1 Methanolobus sp. | reverse complement strand
TCAGTAACTTCGGTCATTGCCTGGGGAGAAACAAGAAGGATTATACCGTCCACATTCTCGTCAGCGAGTACGGTCTCCAGAGCATGTGCATATACATCTGCACTGGCATCCCCAAGTACATCCACGGGGTTATACAGGTTTGCAGCCGGAGGCAAAGTTGCCCGCAGTTCATTGATAGTTGCTTCCTCGAACGATGCGATGTTCAGCCCGGCGCTGGAACATGCATCCGCTGTAAGTATGCCAAGACCACCCGCATTGGTGACAATGGCGATATCTCTCCCCCCGGGGAGAGGATAAGATGAAAAGGCCCTGGACAGGTCGAGCATCTCTATCAGGGAGTCTGCCCTTATTACCCCGCTTTGCCTGAAAGCTGCATCATAGGCGGCATCAGACCCGGCAAGGGTACCTGTATGTGAAGAAACCGCTCTTGAACCTACCGAAGTCCTTCCGGATTTTACAATGACCACCGGCTTGGACTGGGTCACACGCCTTGCGGTCCTGATGAAATCAGGCCCATCCTTCACACCTTCCAGGTAAGCTGCAATGACTTTGGTGGAAGTATCACTCTCAAAGAACTCAAGGAAATCGTTCTCATCCAGATCTGCCTTGTTCCCGAGACTGACAAATTTGGAGAAACCTACATTTGTCCTGTCCGCCCAGTCAAGAGCTACGGTACAGATGGCACCTGACTGTGACATCATGGCGATATTACCCTTATGTGCCATGTTTGCTGCAAATGTCGCATTGAGACCGGAACCTGTATCAATGATTCCCAGACAGTTGGGTCCTACCATTCTGATACCATATTTTCTACATATCTCGACGCACTTCCGCTCAAGGCGGGCACCTTCGACACCTGCTTCCTTGAAACCGGCGGATATGACAACAACATTTGCTATGCCTGCACGACCGCACTGGTCTATGGCTTCGGGGACAAGCTTTGCCGGGATCACTATAACAACAAGCTCAACATTTTCATCTTTCGGGACATCAAGAATGCTTTGATAGGCACGGAATCCGAGTATCTCACCGTCGTTCGGGTTTATGGGTATGATATTCTCAAAACCATTTGCTATCAGGTTCTCAAGTACAGCCCTTCCGACCTTACCCTTTTTCCTGGAAGCACCTATCACTGCCACAGCATTAGGATCAAACATTCTGTCAAGCATGGTATTCCCTGATTTTCCCTTGCTAACCTTAAGCCCCGATTATACATAAAATATTGGGAAAGATAGTGAATGAACATCAGCCATATTCAAAGATGAGTTCAGAGACTTATACGTTGCAATAGACTATCTTTTGAGCCGTTTGTATACTTCCTCGCCCTGGTTTCTCAATTGCGGCCCGATCTCATCGAAACTCATTCTGTTCTTTATGACCACAAAACCGATTGACCAGAGTACAAATACGATAATTCCCAGCATCAGCAAACCATATGATATTGCAGACCTCGTAGAAGTATCGGCCATGTTACCTGATACAGAAGCCCCGTCTTTCAAAAGGCTTCCGTTCCCCTCCGAGAGGTTATTTTCCTCTTCTTCAGAGTTGAGGGAAAGATTTTCATCCGTGCTTATTGCAAATATCGAAAATCCCGGGGTTTCCGCAGTATAATACACATATTCTTCATCTTCGCCTGTATTTTCTGTCTTCAGGGAGTCCCATCTACCATGATAGTTGTACAGCAGGATGCTATCGTATCCTATACTATTTGATTCCAGCCACTTCTTTTCAACCTTGAAGTTCACCTTTGCTTCAGTGAGTTTGTAAGGGTCATACTGACCATTTCCCACCCAGATGTTAAAATTCTTATAAACCAGCCCTGACGGATTCTCATCTGCAAAATTTGAAGTATCCTTTAATGATTCAACTATCGTCTTGACCTGTCCGCCACTTATCTGTGGCATGAAACTTATCGATGTGATGTCTGTCTTCCCTGTAAATTCAAAAATGGCTTCCTCTCCCCTAACAACTGACTCGAAGGACAGGTCTGTCAGCTCTATATTGTCGTATGCTTCACGTGCCTGACTGGTCGTACCAGAACTGCTGGAAGAAGAAGAAGAAGAAGAAGAACCGGAGTCATTTGTGTCGTCTGAACTTGCAGAATCTGTAGAATCCGTTGAATACTCTGTCGTAGCATTGCTGGTTGTGTCGTTACTTGTATTTGCATCATTACCCTCATTATCGATTTCAGCCTGCTGCGTCCCATCTTTGTCCTGTTCGTCATCAACTGAAGATTCATTGTCTGAAGAACTGTTATCTTCGATTTGATCATCCACCACATTTTCTAATCCGGTATCATCAGCAGAGGAATTGTCTTCCTGGATGTCGTCGGATCCATTATTATCCTCTGAGGAATTGACATCTTCTATTTGATTCCCTTTCAAATTGTCTGATCCGTCATCAGTATTTGAGGAATTGTTTTCCCGAACATCATCCGATCCATTATTATCTTCTGAAGAATTGTAATCCCCCACCTGATCCTCACCTACATTTCCGGACCCGGTATCAGCATCAGAAGATTTGTTTTCATGGGCATCACCGGATCCATTGTTATCTTCAAAAGAAGTGTCATCCCCGGTTTGATCAGTTTCTGTATCATGTGAACTGAGATCCGCTTCTGAGGAATTTTCCTCTTCGTTACCTTCTGATCCGGTATTATCATTTGAAGAGCTATCATCCTCATCGTTGTTTTTCTCATCAGCAGGATCAGTATCTTCAGCAGAGGAGTTATCATCTTCATCGTCATTGGTCTTCATACCATCGGACCTGGCGTCATCAGAAGAATCGTCATCCTCACTGTCATTACTTCCGGTTTTGTCTGATCCATCACTATTATCAGAGGAGGAACTTTCACTGTCCTTGATGTCCGCATTGTCGGTTTCATCATCCTCATCAGAGGAATTGTCATCCCCGGTGTCATTAGCAATGCTATCTGATTCCGAATTACTGTCAGAGTCATCCGGAGGATCATCACTTTTCTCATTTTCCCCATTGTCCCCGGACGGGTTTGCTGCATCATTGCCTGATGAACCATTTTCTTCGTTTTCAGATGGGTCTGCTGCTGCTGACCCGGAAGTAAACAACAGGAAAGAAATGCAGATCAAGAGAACAATGGCCTTCTTACAATCATAGTGACCTGAACCCATAGTTCCCACTCTTTTAGAGAATAAGAACAGATCATGAATCCTCACCATCAACGGACTTGTTTTTATCTAAGTTGTAATAAACATTATAGAAACTGTTTTCAGTACCTGAATGCCGGATGAGAAAACATATTGACATCATGCAGGCTGCTTGAAAGGTCTGGTCGTAAGTATCAAGGTAAATGCTATCCGAAAAGGGGGAGAAGGATTCAACGTTTGAAGCGTCTGTAGCGTTTTCCGTCGGGGTTGCCAAATCGCAAACGTACATTTTCATAACATCCTTCGCAATACTCCCTCTTGTTGTAGCCGAACAATCCAATAAAAACAACCCCCAGCATGATAAAGATCACCAAGGCTGTTCCTGTTGAATTCTCATTCTGTGTCGCGATGTTGCTTTCCGGTGCCAGATTGTCATCAACTGAGTTTTTGATATCCTCCCCATTTGAGGCGAATTCCTGATCATCTGCACTTACTTCCACGTTTGCAATCTCTTCCGTCACACTTGATATCGCAAAAGGTGAAAAGCCGGGGGTCTCGGCGACATAATAGAGGTACGCATCACCCTCACCGGTCCTGGAAGTAGGCAACTGTTTCCATTCACTTCCCGAATATCTGAGCAGTTTTATAGAATCCGGGTCCACACCACTGGATTCGATCCAGCTCTTCTCTACCTTGAACACTACCATTGCATCGGATATGAGCTCCGGAAGGAATTTCCCGTCCCCGACCCATATGTTCATGTTCTTATAGACAGTTCCCGAAGGGGCCTTGGAGACAAGGGTGGAAGTTCCCTTTAACATTTCAACAACAGCCTTTGTCTGTCCACCATTGATACCTGTGGTGAAACTGACAGAGATGATATTGTTGTCCTCTCTACCGAAACTGAAAACGGTCCCCACATCTTTCAGGACAGGCTTGATAGTATAGTCCTTGAACTCGATGTTCTCATATGCTTCACCGGTAGCGCCACCGCCGCCACCACCCGAACTGCCGGAGCTTGAGCTTGAATCAATTGATGAAGCCTTAACAGTTATTGGAACTGTCAGATTATCAAATGCTCCCTTCCCATCGGTTACCTGGAACTCCACAGAGTAAGTTCCTTCCTGACCATTGACCGGAGTCCAGTCAAATAGCCGGGTTGAAGCGTTGAATGTTGCATTTTCTGGCAAAGCACTCACATTTGAGTAAGTAAGCTTGTCTCCATC
The DNA here is from genome assembly GCA_033549165.1 of Methanolobus sp. Classification (GTDB taxonomy): domain Archaea; phylum Halobacteriota; class Methanosarcinia; order Methanosarcinales; family Methanosarcinaceae; genus Methanolobus. The sequence goes on along the minus strand of JAWSUM010000099.1, from coordinate 5,708 downwards.
CGCATCAGTTGCATTGATGATGAACTGGAGATTCTTGGTTATCTCTATTGTTTGAGGGGAAATATTGGCAAAAACTGGTGCTTGAGTGACATCTACAACAGTTATTGTGATTGTCTCGTTATCAACTGCAAGTCCATCGGTTACGTTGAACTCAATATAATAAACTCCGGAATCACCATAGCCAGAAGTCCAGTTGAAGTTCTGACCATCAAAGCTACCGAAGGTTGCATTGGTAGCAAAAGTAAGGTCGTCACCATCAAGATCAGTGCCGGAGAGTGCTATGACAAGAGTATCGTTCTCGGGGAGAATCTTGTTACCGATCGGAGCAAGGGTGGGAGCATTATTTGAAACAGGTTCTGTATTCACATTTATTGAACCGTCACTGAGACTGGAATCAAAAAGGAAATCCGAACCAAAATCGGTGGTCAGTTCTACACTATCAAGTGAAACAACAGTGCTCCCGCTTCCAAGTGCCTTGAAACTTACATCAATTACAGGTTGTTCAGCGGATGTCGCATTGAACCTGTCAATTCCGGTTACTTCGATATCGACAGTTCCTGATGAGTTTGTGCTGTTGAGAGAACCAAAACCATCATTATGAACTGATGCCCCTGCAAACTCCACAATAGTATTATCAAAGCTAAGGCTCACATTCACAGCTGTAACGTTACTACAATTTCCAATATAGATGGAAATATCAGATGTTTCCCCGACATTCATAGTTAAGGAACCTGCAGATGCTGTTGCACTGGAAGCTGCGCTCGCTATAAATACAGGATTGAATATCAAAAGCACAATTGAAATGCTTATGAAAATCCTAACATTATTCAGTAATCTCTTTTTAACATCGTTTTTCGTGAAAGGATGCATAGTAACCACCCTTGATGACAATTTTTAATTGAACTCCAGATCGACAACATCTAAAGTCATACTCCACTTTTTCGCTAGTGTTGCCTAGCGTAATCTAATATGTATTATGTATTGTTTTATGCGGACATTCAGTGCATTCACTGATGCCCCCACATATCTCCACTAATTAGCAATATACAATAATCTATTATAAAATTATTTGTTTTCCAGCAAATTATAAAATTATATAAATTAATAACTCATAATAAATATATAATGCATTAATACAAACTGTTTCCAACAAACTATTTCTACAATGCATGAATATTGATGCCAATACAGCCAATAAGACCTGAATAGAGATGAACTGACTTGGATGGTCTAATTAGAAAAATAAAACATAATCTTTATCCGTTGTTGCAGAACGAGTCTGTAATATCTAATTCCCTCGCGCTTATAGTAGGTACCCTGACAGGGCTCGCTATTTTCCTTTATGACCGTATCCTTGAAAGTAGTGAAAGTATCTTTTTTGGCAGCATTTCCGGACTACCCAGATACTACGTGATCCTGCTTCCTGCGATAGGAGGTCTCCTCGTGGGTATACTTGTACATTTTTTCGTAGCCACCCGACGCTATGATATTGAAGAGGTAATTGAAGCCACCACCCTCAGAGGAGGAAGGATATCTGCCCGGATAGCTTTTGTGGAAGTTCTGGCATCCGTGATATCCATAGGTTCCGGAGGATCGGTAGGTAAAGAAGCTCCTGTGGTACTTGCAGGTTCGGGAATAGGCTCGTCCCTTGCAAGAGCACTCAAAATACACGGGAACAGAGTAAAGATCCTCCTGGGATGTGGTGCCGCAGGAGGAATAGCCGCATCATTCAACGCACCGCTTGCAGGAGTAGTGTTCGCAGTGGAGGTGATCCTGGGCGAACTGGAAGCAAGTACTTTCATTCCGATAGTTATCTCAGCGGTCTTTGCAACTCTTGTCGCCAGCGTAGTATTCGGGGTCAGGACCATCGAGGTCTCAAACTACCACCTCGTGAGTCCTTTTTACGAATCCATACTGTACCTTGGCCTTGGGATCTGCTCCGGCATCATTGCCGTAATATTAATGCGCTTTTTGAATTCAACTCACGATTTCTTTAACTCCCTGAAGGTCCACACGGTCTTAAAACCAGCAATTGGCGGTATCTTTGTAGGAATGATAGGTTATTTCTATCCCCAGATATTCGGAGTCGGATACGATGTCATCACGGAAGCACTGAATAACAATCTGGCACTTGAGCTTATGCTGGCACTTGTCGTGCTGAAGATAGTTGCATTCTCTTTCACATTGGGCTCCGGCGGGTCAGGCGGATCCATAGTCCCCGCACTCTTCACCGGTGCCATGCTGGGCGGAGCGTACGGCACCATAGCACACGGGGCATTCCCTGCAGTTACTGCTGAATCCGGTGCCTATGCACTTGCCGGAATGGGAGCCGTACTTGCAGGCACCAGCCATGCACCACTCGCGGCAATACTTATTCTCTTTGAACTGACAAGGGATTACAACCTGATATTGCCCATCATGCTTGCATGCGTTGTAAGCAATCTGGTCTCAAATGCATTGAATCCGGAATCTATATTTACAGAAGGACTCAGGAAACGTGGTTTCATCATCAGGAAAGGTAAGGAAGTCGACATTATGGAATCATTACTTGTCCGGGATGCAATGAAACCGGATGTCCAGACCGTTTCCGAAAACAAGAGTGTACAAGCCCTCATAGCCCTTATGCAATCAAGCCGGCATGCCGGGTTCCCGGTACTGGACTCCAACGGCAGGTTATGCGGAATAGTGACCCTCAAAGACCTCAGGGACAAGGTGAAAAAAGATGAGTTCGACAAGAGCATCTGTGAGATCGCCACAACGGAAGTGGAAACAGCATATCCCGATGAAACACTGGATGCGGTGCTGAGAAGGCTGGCTGCAAAGGACATAGGAAGGCTGCCGGTAGTATCAAGAGCCGACAACAGGCAACTGCTGGGCATAATCACCAGAAGTGATATAGTTAAACTTTACGACAAAAAGGTCATTGACAAGGTCCAGCAGGAAGATGAATAGGAGACCCGAGGGAAAAGGAATATCCCATCAGGTTATCTGATTACCCTGCCAAGGAAGTAGCCGGGAGTCGCATCATATATCCTTGCACTGCAGGACATCCCCGGCCCAAGACCGGATGGATCGTACGTGGGGATGACGACTGGCAGATAGGAGGCGGTACGGGCCATCATACCCTGCTGTTTTGCCTCTTTGGAGATAAATACAGTAAATTCCCGGCCTATCATAGCATTCTTGGTGTCAAGCTTGATCTTTTCACATACACCGTGAAGCTCATTCGATCTTCTTACAATGATGCGTGAATCTATTTGTCGGTACTCCAATGCTTTTGTAAGGGGGCGGGGAGTGTATCTGGAAATGTTCACCTTGTCGGGCCTGAACTCTTTCACCCAGCTCAGGGTTTTTCCAAAATCCTCCTCATTCTCCCCGGGGTAACCTACGATAATATCCGTGAAAAGGGTCAGGTCATCAAACCTTTCCCTGAACCTGTTGATAACATAGTTACCCTCGTCGATCCCATGATAGCGGTTCATCCTTTCAAGGACATTGTCCGAGGCTGACTGTATGGGAAGATGCAAGAGCTTGTACACTTTTTCACTTACAAAGGCATCAAGCAGGTCATCGAGAATGGGAAGCACTGAAAAGGGATTCATCATCCCGACCCGCACCTTGAAATCCCCGGGTATGCTGCAGATCATATCCAGCAGTTCCGGGAGAAGTACATCCTTATCTGTCCCATATTGCCCGTTATCCTGAGAGGTCAGCCATATTTCCCTACAGCCTTCTGAGACAGCGCTCCTGATATCCTCAACAATTTCCTCCGGCTCGAAGGACCTGAGCTTTCCCCGGGCAATGCTCACAATACAATAAGCACACGAGTAGTTACATCCCTGAGATAGTTGGCAGATGTGTATGTTGGGATTGAAGCGTATTCGGGGAACATTCTGGAATCCCTCCGGGTCATTCTGGAAGAACTGCGTCCCTTTCTGCCCGGAACCAAGCGAATCAAGCACCTGCCCGACCCTTGAAATCGAATTGACCCCCAGTATATGAGCCTCGGGGTTCTGTGCCAGTATATCATCCAGCTGGACCTCGGGCATGCAACCGGAAACCACAACTTCTTTTCCAAGCTCGCCTGCTTCCCTTATCTTATGCAGGATCTTCTGCTCTGTTGTATACTTTACAGTACAGGTGTTGATGACCAGCACATCGGCATCGGTCTCAGAAACAAGAAGGTGACCCCTGTCCCGGACAGCAGCCTTCATTATCTCTGCGGATGCCTGGCTTGCAGAACATCCGTAGCTTGATACGTGAACCTTCATTTTGATTACTGGTAGCGCAGAGGTGTTTCTTCCTTATCGTGAATGTAAATGGTATCAGTGAACTTGACCACACCTGAGCTACCGATGGTCAGGCTGTGCACCCTCGCATCCCCTTCACCGAACAGGCTCACACCACGCAGTATCGGGCCTGAGGTAACACCTGTTGCCGAGAATATGACATCCTTTCCGGGAACCAGACGGTTCATGTCAAGTACATCATTGATGTTCTCTTCGTTGATACCCATGGTCGCCAGCCTTGGCATCTTCTCGGCCTTTTCCTTTGCGATCTCTTCACCCGATTTGCCGTTAGCTACCGTTGGGAGTACGAGACGGGCAAGTATCTTTCCACCAAGGCCTTTTATCGCGGCTGCGGTAAGAACAGCTTCCCCTGAACCTCCGGCACCGAGCACCATGTGTACTCCGGAACCCCTTATAGCAGTGGCCACTCCGGGCATGAGGTCACCGTCTGTCACAAGGATCACACGTGCACCTGCATCCCTTATTTCCTTGATCTTCTTTTCGTGTCTCTTCCTTTCAAGAATGACCACTACCAATTCGTCAACATTCCTGTTTAGAGCCTCGGCAACGATCTCAAGGTTGTCCCTGACAGGCGCATCAAGGTCTATCTTATGATAGGGATGCTCGCGTTCGTACCTCACAACCTCGGGACCCACAACTATCTTATCCATATAGATATCAGGTCCGTGGAAAAGGCCTCCTCTTTCAGCCATTGCCATAACGGCGATAGCTCCCGGGAAACCATTGGCAGCAAGGTTTGTACCTTCAAGGGGGTCAACAGCGATATCAACTTCGAAGTCATTCTCCCATGTACCGACCTCTTCGCCGATATAGAGCATAGGAGCCTCGTCACGCTCACCTTCGCCTATCTTTATGATGCCTTTCATATCAAGGCAGTTAAGCATTCTGCGCATGGCTTCCACAGCCACCTGGTCAGAATAGTGTTTGTCCCCGCGACCCATCTGGTAGGATGCTGCAATAGCTGCTGCTTCAGTAACATGCAATAATCTTGGCATGAGTTCAGCTTCTATCGAACCTGCACATTTTATCATCTCTTCTGCTGTTTTCGGATGAGGCATAATTATCTTCCCCTGATTTCAATTCATATCCACATAAATAGATTACTTGACACCTGTATTAACAATTTCCATATTAGAATGTTGGCCTCTGCTGAGAACTACTTCAGTACATCTACAAGTGCTACTCTCTCAAGGACCAGTCCAGGTATCATTTCTTCTCCTGCAGCTTCTATTTCTTTATCCGTAATGTCGAACTGGAAAAGGATCGCTTCCCTCTTGCTCGCAGAGTAATCAATAGTGTTGCCCTTGTTTATAATATCGGTCAGATCTTCCAGTGCTGACAACGAACGGGATATATCTTCAGGGTCACCCAGTATAATAAAGACAAGGTCCATCTCCC
>JAWSUM010000098.1:0-10330 GCA_033549165.1 Methanolobus sp. | reverse complement strand
CTTTCCTTGTGGTAGGAGGCGATGGAACCATGTCGGATGTTGCATACAGCCTCTTTAAAGCAGGTGCATCCACACCCATCCTGGGCATCGGGGCAGGCAGCACCAATGCCGGGCCTCTCATAACTGTAAGGTCTCAGGAGCTTGACAGGCTTGATCCATCTACTCTCTCTGTTCAGGAGGTTGGAGGTATACTGGCATTCCTGAATGGGGAACAGGTAGGGCTCGGTTTTAATGATGTAGTCCTGGGTAATACAGTCCTTACAACCGTTGAAGGTAGGGTGGTACAGGTTAATGTATCAGAGTTCATGAAAGGAAGGAAGAAGCCCTCTCCTCCTTCCAAAGCTGGAACCACGGATTCCGAGGTACGTATTGAGCGCGGCGGTGAATCCCCGGAGGAAATAGTGATTCACAAAGGTGTTTTCGGCCAGTTTTTCGCTGCTCCTCTTGAAGAAAAGTATCTTGGAAAGGGACTGGCAGGCGGTACTTCATTAGCTGCGGCCATGGGATTGCCGGCCGGTATTGCCATAACCAGTGAACCTCTTGTGAATTTCAGTATCGGGGCAGAGGAGTTACTGTTCATTGAACCTATCATAACCAAGACCGCCAGCATCAGGGAGATAGATGATGTGGTCGTCACAGGCATACGCGAAGGCACATGCCTGAACATTGATGGAAACCCTCTGGCTCTCGTTGGACCTGGTGACGAGGTAAGGATGCGCTACATTTACGCAGCCGTAAGGGCGGTAAAGCTCATAGAGGCATAATTGAAAAAGATAATCGATAGTGACATATTTGCTCACTACCCCGCTGGATATTATTGGAATAAACTAAGATATTGAGCGAGGTGAACATTATGAGCAGTAAAATAACCGAACCGATTTCCCTGATAACAGGGATCGGTGCAGTGTATAAACAACACGAATCGAAGCTGTCTGCTGGAACACATGCTGAAACAGAGGTGAGATTAGAATGACAGCATCAGACAGGAGTATTATAGGTGGAATAATCGGAGGCATCATCGGTGCACTATAATGTTGGTCATTCTCATAGGCAGTAAGATGATGATGGGAATGCCGCCACTTGCTGATTTCGTTGTCATGGGCACTTTTGTCGGAGGTACAGGAAGCGCGGCCGTAAGTGCAGGATTTATAGCACACTATCTTTTGGGCATAATACTCGGCGCCGTTCTCGGATCTATAGTAGCGTCAGCAGAGAAGCTACAACTGACAAGCTGGGGAAAAGCTGCGGGTATCGGGCTGCTCTACGGGGTTATTATATGGCTGATCGTATTCATTCCCACAGTAATGTATGGATTCTCCCCAATTATGATGAATATGATGGGGCCAGCGGCTGCCGGTATGCTTCCCATGGTGCTCGGCATAGCTTTCATCGAGCATCTGCTGTACGGCATAAGCGTAGGAGCTTTGATTTTCGTTGCAACAAGAACAGAGCGCACTTCACCTTCTGCATGCAGCGCATGTACCACCTGAAATCCAGAATGCTGCATGAGAAAGCAGGCAGCACCAGCGTTTTAAAAAACAGATCCTATCTAAAAACTCAGGAAAAGTGGGATTGACAGGCATGTTCATAGGCTTTTTTACATCAGCATGTCCAATATGTGCGCCCCTTCTGGTATCGCTGCCGGGAATATCCGCACCACTGGCTTTCATTCCGGGCAAGAACCTGTGGTTGGAAATAGCTTCTATTATACTGCTATTATTCGCCCTGTATAAACTCTCAGACAGTAAGAATAAGTGTCCAATAAGGAAAATAACCGAATGAAACTCATTTTTAAATTATAGTTTTTGATGCCTTACAGTTCCTCAATCTCAAATTCGCAGATATCGTATCCTGTGCCCCAGCATTTTATCTCTTTCACAGAATGCTTTTTCCCTATTGTTTTATCAAGCACGCCTGCTATGATTCCCGCATCGCTCGGGCAGAGGGGTTTTCCAACGTCTGGCATATGTCCGCACTGGTAGCAGTCTTTCACCCTGATCCTATTTGCATCGGCTAATTCTACAGCGCCAAGATTGAGTTTTTTCCATATATCTGCCAGTTCTTCCAGTACGCCTTCAAGGCTGGAACTCTTTATCTGCTTTGAGATAACGTTTAACCCTATATCGTAGCCCGCATCATAAAGTGGTTTGTCCAGTTCTATACCCGTATTGAGCATGGATGATTTCAAAAGGCGCAGAAAAGCGATTTTCGCCACGTTTTTCTCTCCCGTTCCCCTGTTCATCATCTCATGTATTTCTTTTTTTGCCTGCTCCATTAAAACGCCTTGCTTGTGTTCAGCAACCGACAGAATATTAGGGTTAACAGTATAGAATTTCATTTGGATACCGTGTTTCTCATGCTCTGTCCTTGATATTTTCACAATCCCGGCATCAAGAAGCAATCTGATATGATGAGAAATCGTCGGTTTGCTCAGGTTTAATAGCCCGGCAAGCTGCGAGTTCGTTAGCTCTTTCTCAGAGAGCAGTTCGATTATCTTTATTCTCGTCCTGTCCGAGAAAATTTTTGCAACTTCCTCATCAGGTTTCAATATATACGACATGGTTGTCTTAATTTCAGTAAGGTTTATATGATATTAGTTTTATTTGAAGCTTACTGTTAGATGAATATCTAACTATGGAGGTTTTTATGAATTTGATAAGCGAGAATAAAATCGGAATAGTCAAAGGAACTGTTGTGGAAGAAGAAGTTGAGAACAATTTCAAAGGTGAAACTGATGAAGTCGGGCTGTACCTCGCTATGGCAAAGCAGGCGCAGCGTGAAGGCTACCCCGAGGTAGCAGAAGTGCTTAAAACAATAGCTATGGAAGAAGCATGGCATGCGGCAGGTTATGCTGAACTTATTGGTAGAATTTCCAGCAGCACAAAAGAGAATCTCCAGCGGATGCTGAAAGGTGAAGAGGGTGCAAATAAATACAAGCGGGACTCGGCAGTAAAGTCAAAAGAAGCGGGAATAGACGAAGCTCATGACTTTTTCGATGTCTCAGCACGGGATGAAGCAAGACATGCAAGAGCCATAAAAGGCTTGCTGGACAGGTATTTTAAACAGGAGTGAAGAAAATGGTAGATGCAATAGCAGAACAAACAAACGGCGCTGTGGCAGTGCTTCCTGCAACACCGGCTGGAGTGATCACCGCAAAACAGCTTGAAGCGATTGCAAAGCTCGCAAACGATGGTGCCGGGCTGGTAAAGCTCACATCCATGCAGAGAATCGCAATACTTGTGAAAAAAGAGCAGCTCGATACTGCCAGGAGTCAGCTTGATGATGTGGGTATGAAGGTCGGCGTGGTGGGTAAAAGAGAGGTCTGGAATCCCATGGGATGCACTGGCGCGCTGTGCAAATACTCAATGCAGGATGCACTCAGCGACGCTATTGCCATAGCTGAACTCGTAGGCATGAAATCTCCCAGGCAGGTGAAAATCGGTGTCAGTGGATGCCAAAATTCCTGCGCATGGAGCAAAGTTGTGGATATCGGACTGATAGGGAACAAAGAAGGATACGATATCTATATTGGGGGCGATGCCGGCAGGAGCCCACACATCGGACAGAAATTGAAAACTGTACCTAAGGAGAATGTGGTGAGCGCAGTAAAAGAAATTGTTGACAGGTTCAATGCATATGGAAAAGACGGCGAACATATTTACCAGGTAGTTGAAAGAGTCGGGCTTGATGCGTTCGGATAGCCAGAGTCAGCGCAGAAAAACAAGCCAGAAACATTTAAGCCAGGATAAAAATACTGAGCGAATAATTGATTGTTTGGGAGAATAATTATGGCAGTAAAGAAATAAAGCTTGGACCATCGAAGTGGATGAAGATAAATGTATCGGAGCCGGGGAATGTGTTAACGTCTGTCCGACCAATGTTTACGATCTTAAGGAGGGCAAAACACATGCCAATCGCATAGATGATTGTATCGAGCGCTGTACATGCGTGGATGCATGCCCGACAAAAGCCATCAAACACATATCTTCTATTACTTTTTTAAGTCCGGCTTTCCAAATATGCAATATCACAGGGTGTATTTTTCTTTTCAGAGTTTTTCGAATATGCCCATTTCATCAAGGGTACTATAGCTTCTCGCAGCGTTTCTCCATCTTCTGTTAGCGAGTATTCGATCCTGGGTGGAATTTCTGCATATGCTTCTCTTTCAACAAGCCCTGCCGTTTCAAGTTCTTTCAGTCTTCCGAAAGTACTTTGGAATTTATCTCACCCAGAATATTTCTTATCTCACTGTACCTTATTTTCTGAGCGTTACCGATGGCATTGATGACCAGCAGTGCCCATTTTTTGCTGATAATATCCCTCACTCCACCCAAAGGGCAGATGCAATTACTTTCCTTTTGTAATTTTATTTTCCTCGCTTTGAAATCTTCACATCCGGCTGCTATCTGTGCAGGGAAACGGTAGAAATCGTGGAAAAGGTAAAATGCAGCGAGTGCACGCTGACAGAGTACAATCTGGCAGAAAAATGCGAATCCGGATATGCCTTGCCAGAGCAAAAAAATACGGCATCAAATCCACGCCCACCATCGTTGTTGACGGCAGAATCGCCATCGAAGGTAAGCCGACTTTTGAGAAGGTTAAAAAAGTACTGGGTCTGTAATTTACGGACCCTATCCATGTAGAAACTGTCCGAAAAGTTAAAGCCAGACACGGAGACGCAGAGGTGTGTTTAAAGACTCTCCGTGTCTCTGTGCCTCTATGGCTTATTTGGAAATATGCCATTGGTTTATTTTTCGAAGATAGGCTCTTATACTACGATTGGGAATGTTTAACCTCTACTTCAGGGGACCTGTGAATGTGTAGTCGTTATCCTTCTGTGTACCGTGGCAACCGTTGCACGCATCTACTTTCCCTTCAGCCTGTATCTCACCAGTGGGTGAATACTTTGCCCAGAACCAGTCGTTGTGTGCAGGATCGTAGCCTTCTTCCTTATACATGACCGTGAGCGAATCCAGCGTCTTGTCGGGCATGTAGTTCTCTTTTACTACTATGCTTTCATCAGACAGACTGCCTGTCTTGCCCTGTATCGCTGATAGCCCTTTGTCATTCACATATGTAATGAGCAGATCACCGTGCGGGCTTCCGGCGCTCTTGGGATAAAATTCGACTGTACCAGGCCACTTATCCCAGTTTTTATAGTTGTTCCCTGCTGTTATGTAGCTGTACAGCGCTTTACCTTCTGCCCTGGGTTCTAATGTTGTTTCTCTTGTGCCTACACAGCCCAAAAAAAACGAGGCGAGAAATATAACCAATACTGCGATTACAATACTTTTTATTTTTGGCATTTTTAACCTCCACTTATATAGGATATAGTTTCCTTTTATATTAAATTTAATGGTTTGAAAAGAGAAGGGAATCTGCCCTCCTCAAAACACATTTAATAGTTTTAAAGCAGCGGTCACAATGACGACCATTACTATTACAGCCATCATTTTTTCATGGATGCACATTCCTTCGGAAGTTTTACAGCCTTCCTTTGTACACATTTTAGCCATTATCATCACCTGTTCATTTGTCTCGCTTATTTTTTCTTATTTCTTTCCGCAGCAGTCCTTGAATTTCTTTCCTGAACCGCAAGGACATGCATCATCGGGCGCCGGGGTCTTTTTTGATGTACAACAACCTGTCATATTTATTTACCTCCTTTTTATGTTTATCTTCTTTTTTATACGTCTTTTTCAGACAATAATACAATTTACATTATACATGATAACTCTCTGGAGGTAGTGAGTAAAATAAGCACAATCGATTAGCTCTGTTTCAAACTTCATTACAAGTTTGCTCATCATATTCTTGTGTGGAGTATCGCTTTGTTCATAGTCCGGGCTGAGTCTCGTCACTGGCGTCAACCGCGGCAAAAAGTTCTGAGATCTAAATTTTATAGCTTATCGTGCGCCCCTGCGTAATGCCTCCTCAGCCTGGCTGTGCACGGTAATATCTTCGCCAATGCTTGCCACACCAGTAATGTTGCCCTTAAGATCGCGCAGGAACACGTTGTTAAAAGAGATTAAATGCTTTTCTCCCGTCTTTGTTAAAATATCACTTTCATATTGAACCGGGATACCCTCAGTAAGTAGTTGGTTGAAAATCTGCCTGGCTTCCTCCTGGCGCTCAGGGGGAATAAATATTTTAATCCAGTTTCGCCCAATAATTTCATCGCGGTGCCAGCCTGTCAGTTTAAGCAGAAAATCATTACAAAAAACGATATTGCCGTGAACATCCAGCATAATGCCAACAAGCTGGATTTTTTGTAAAATCTCACGGGATCGGCGCTCAGATTCCCTAAGTGCCTCCTCAGCCTGCCTGCGATCTGTGAGGTCATGAAATATACAATGAAAAACTACTTTACCGGCTAACTCAAGTTTTTGCACTGTCACAAAAAAATCTCTAATTTCCCCATTCTTTGTTCGGTGCCGGGTTTCAAAGTCATCCTTTCCTTCACTCAATACTGTTTCGACATGGTATTTCATTTCATCAAATGTTTCCTTAGCTTCATAATCGAAAATTCGAAGCTGTTTGAACTCTTCCCGCGTGTAACCAAGCATGCTGTGAGCGGCTTCATTGAACTCGACAGCGATTCCGGTCAGAGGGTCTATGATCAGAACGCCATCAGGCGACTGGTCAAAGAGCGTGCGATAGCGCATTTCTGCCTCTTTAATTTTTTCTTCTGCCTGCTTGCGCTCAATTGCATAGCGAATTGCGCGTGCCAGCAGACTGCTGTTCACCTGCCCTTTGATAAGATAATCCTGCGCACCATTTCTCACTGCCGTGATCGCAAGAGTTTCATCACCAAGACTGGTCAGTACAACCACTGGTATTTGAGGCGCTTCAGTTTGTGTTTTGTCAAAAGTATTCAAACCCTTGCTGTCAGGCAGATTGAGATCCAGCAAAACCAGGTCAATACTTCCCTCAGCAAGGCGTTTCAGTCCATTTGAGAGATCATTTTTCCACTGCAGGTCAAATGAAATTTTCTTTTCTTCAGCCAGCATTTCATTTATTAATCTGGCGTGTGCCGGGTTATCCTCGATAAGCAGTACTTTTATATGTTCCATTTTAATTCCCCATTACAAATAACATTTAAACATCTTTAAGTCTTTCTTTCATATCAGGTTTTTACCTCTTTACTTTGGGATTGTGAAGTAGAATATTGATCCATTACCGGGCGCTGATTCAACCCAGATTCTTCCACCATGGCGCTCCACGATCTTCTTGCAAATCGCAAGGCCGATACCTGTGCCCGGATAAGCGTCCTCGCTGTGTAAGCGCTGAAATATAACAAAGATCTGTTCGAAGAATTCCGGTGCCATGCCTATCCCGTTATCTCGCACCGAAAAAATCCATTCATTTCCTTTATCCTCAGCAGAGACATGAACGCGGGGCACTTCTGTACTTCGAAATTTGATAGCGTTACTGAGCAGGTTCTGGAACAACTGGACTATTTGCGAAGCATCAACAACTAAAGCCGGGAGAGGATCGTGGGTCACCACTGCGCCGCTTTCTTCAATGGCAATCTTCAGGTTAGCCATAGACTGATCAAAAATAGTTTCGAAGCCGGTCAGCTCGAAAGGTTTACCATGCGTGCCCACTCGCGAGTATGCGAGCAGGTCATTGATCATCCTCTGCATCCTGATGCCACCATCCACGATATAGTTGATGAACTCATCAGCATCTTTATCGAGCTTTCCTTTGTAGCGATTCGCTATAAGCTGGGTGAAGCTTATTACTGTGACCAGCGGCTCCTGAAGGTCATGGGAAGCGACATAAGCAAACTGCTCAAGTTCAGCATTGGAACGGGCAAAATCTGTCATGGTCTGTTTCAATTTTTCTTCCATTTGCTTGCGTTCAGTGATGTCCCTGTAAAAGGCAAGGATATGTTTATGATCTTCAAGCTCAAGCAATCCGGCACTGACCTCAACAGGAAACACAGTACTGTCCTTCTTACGATGGATAATTTCTGTCTTGATCAACTCACCTCTCAATATATGCTTGATCCCATATATCACTTTTTCAGATGCGACAGGAGCATCAAGGTCAGTTATTTTCATGGTTATCAGTTCATCAACTGCATATCCATGCATGTCTGCTGCAGCTTGATTTGCAGCTATAATCTCTCCTTTATTATCTCCTTCAGCTTCCACAATGAAAATAGCATCTCCGGCCCGTTCAAACAACAAACGATACCGTTCCTCGCTTGCATGTAGCGCGTCATCAATCCTTTTGTGCTCAGTAATATCTACAACCATAGAACGGCTTTCCACAACATGACCCTCTGTGTCAAGAATTGGCCCTACCGTAAGTCTTATCCATATCAACCTCCCATCTGCGCGGCGCATCTCTAACTCTTCTTCTCTTATCTCCTCGCCGGCAAGAAATTGCATAAACAGCGCTCGCGCCTTTTCTTTTCCTGATGGCGTATCAGCGTAAAGATCAAACACTTCTCGCCCGAGCAGGTCATCTTCAGAATAGCCGAGCAGTTCCACAGAACGCTTATTGACCATTCGTATGCGCCCATCGCTGCCGGCAGACATGTAGGCGATAGGAGCTTCATGGTATAGATTGCGATACCGTTCCTCGCTCACATGTAGCGCTTCTTCTAACCGTTTGCGCTCTGTGATGTCCTTTGCGACCCCCATAATTACCACCCTTCCGCTATAATTGATAAGCTCTACATTCATATTGACGATGATTTTTGCCCCGTCTTTGCGCAGCGCACGGAGTTCATATTCGCGGGGAACATCTTCTCCAGCCATCATTCGATTAAAATGACCTATCACCATCTCCAGATCTTCAGGTGCAACAAATTCCCGGAAATCCTTTTCGATAGCTTCGTCCAGCGTATAGCCGGCCATTCTACAGGCTGCTTTATTGGCAAATTGGACTTTAGCATCCTGGACAATGAAAACACCGTCCTGAGTATTTTCAATTAATGTGCGATATTTTTCTTCTGATTGTCTTAAAGCGTCTTCAAACCGCTTGCGGTCCGTGATATCGCGAAAGATGCTTTGGAAAACTGTTTGACCGGATAACTCAAATATCTGCACTGTCACAAGAACGTTTCTAATTTCGCCACCTTTAGTGTGATGCAGAGTTTCAAAGTCGTCCCTTCCTTCGTGCAGCACTTTCTCAATATGGGCTTTCGTTTCCTCGAATGTTTCCTTTGCTTCATAATCGAAAATTCGAAGTTGTTTGAACTCTTCCCGCGTATAACCAAGTTGACGGTGCGCCGCTTCGTTGAACTCTATTGCAGTTGCGGTTTGAGGATCTGTAATTACAACGCCGTCTGGCGACTGGTTAAAGAGTGTGCGATAACGCGTTTCCGACTCACGAAGTTTTTCCAGAGCCTGCTTGCGCTCATTGATCTGCAACAATAAAGGGCGGTAATTTAACAGGTATATTACAGGAAAAACTATCAATACAAGCACCAGGCTATCTAAAATGCTTACAGTTAAAAATGGTATGGAAGGCTGAGTAAAATATATAATCAGCATAATACTGAACTCCACGGTGAATATTGCTGCGAGCACGGCTATAAAAAGATGTATGATTCTTGTTTTTTCTTCATTTTTTAAATTTATATCATACATGATAACTCCCCGGAAGTAGTGAGTGAAATAAGTACAAGCGAAGAGCTGTGTAAAGCTCTGGAAAACTCGCATGTCGCTCTCATGGTTTTCTGCCCTGAACCTTTATGCTGACAATCGACTCAGTAATCTCTTTTACAGGGATATTGTTACCCATATTTATTTAACATTTCCCCCCTCATCATTTAAAATGAAATTCTAATGTTTTATTGTTCAGCCATGGTACTGCCGGATTAATTCCTTTATTCTTAAGTTTCTCATTCAAGTCCTGGAACAAAGGTACCAGTTCAGACGGGTATCGATAATAGGTGACATGTATCTTTTCACCTTTTGATCTAACAAATGCCTGTATATTCAGGAATTTCTCGAATATTCCCTCTATCTCTACCCTGGCGTAATCGCCACCAATATCCCTTCTCAAACAGCTTACAGTGCAATAGCCTGTGAGTTTTATTGCACGCATCGCAGAAATTTTATTCAGCTCTATTCCAGGCATTTTATCAATATTCAGGAAGATCGCTTCTTTGAGAAAGTTCTCAATCCGCCATCGTTTTGCATAGGTAGTCACCGTTTCCTCTTCTGGACTTTCCTCATCATTTGTCAGATAACCGTAATATTTGTCTTCACCATCTTCCTTAAACCAGATAACTATTAGCTTTGCTTCTCCCGTGTAATTAGACAGTCCACGAAAATAGAAGTGTCTATAAAAAAGTCCATTAAATCCAGTC
>JAWSUM010000097.1:0-10480 GCA_033549165.1 Methanolobus sp. | reverse complement strand
TTGTTTTTGCTGCCAGCTTACCCTTTGTGGTGATGCGGTGCCCGTGGATACAGCACAGGCGCCCTTTTACTTTTGTCTGTTTCTTATTACCAGGATCGTCGTTCAAGTTTACGTGTGTGAATTCTCTGATGTTGATGCGTCAGATTAATATAAGACTTAAAATATTGGTTAGCGTTAGTGTCCGGCGATCTGCTGGGGTAAATTTGATATTTTTTGCAACCATAACTTCTAAAGGATTCTTGTAACCAGGTGCAGAGTTGGGTCTATTGTTATATCCGTATCTGGCATCTCGCAGCACATCATTGAATTTATTCCAATCTCCAATCCATACAAGGTTTAGAAATTCCTTCTTTATAGTCCGAAAACCTCTTTCGATGAAAGCTTGCAGCCATGGGCTTCCTTTCTGGATAAAGTGGAGATGCATATTGTTTTCATTACAAAACTTTCTTACATCCTTGTTATAAAATTCTTTTCCACCATCCACCCTTATCTCTATTTTCTGCTTTTCTGGTTGTATTTGTTTTAGGATTTCCAGATCTTTTACAACAACATCACCATTTTTTTCTGGATTACCGGTTAAATGTTACGAAGGCATTATTATGCATGTCAAGAAGACCAAAAACATATCCAGTATCCCCGTTACCTATTCTTTTTTGTGTAAAGTCCATAGAAAAATTTGGAAGTGGTTTATCTGGTCTAATCAAATGCTTCGGCTTCTTTTCGATTTTCTTTTCTTTTTCAAAGATACCCGCAGAAGCCAGTATTTCATGTACTCTACTTTTGCCTATGCTGATATTTTTTCCACGGTTTTGGATATATGCATTGAACCAATTGGCTATTCTGCGTACTCCAGGAATCGCACGATTCATCGACGTCCATCGTTTTTCATATCAGTTTCAAAATCAGATTGCATAGCCTTGATATTTTCTCTATCTTCACGAGCTTTGTTTATAATGAGCTGCATCTCGTCCTGATTCAATTTGTGAGATGGATTCTTAATGGTTCAGACAGCAATGAATTCACGTTTCTATTTATCTCAATAGGAACGCACGACCCGAAAAAAAATCAGGAGCTAAAAAGCTCCGCGATACTTCTCAGCACCTTTTCAAATCCACTCACAAGAACTGCTACGATCTCATCGACTCTTTTCTGGGATGGGAGTACAGGAGCGGATGTGTATCCAGGCGCCGGCGTATACCCGGGAGTGAAAACGGGCGTCGGCGTGTATCCCGGTGTTTGAACAGGAGTGGACGTAATAGAAGGTGTCCCCGATACTTTAAGTATCTGCATCATGGTCTGATGATCCAGCCAGGTACCTGTACTGTGGTCAAGGATAATCCACTGAGCATCATAGAAAACAGGTTCTATACCCTGAGTTCTCTCAAAACTTCTTGAATAGTCTTTTTTACCGGGTGTAAGGGTCACCACCCTATCTCTGTCCCGGTCATCGAGCCACTCACCCTGCGGTTCGCTCATCCTGATTCTGGCTCCGAGTTTCACATTCTCGATCTCGTTAGAAAAAGGGTTCTCTATATTATACACAAAATCAAGTTTTTCCCCGGCTACAGGGTTATTCGGATATATGGACTGCGCGAGTATCCGTGGATTATCATTCACCATCCGTATATAATCAAAACCTACCGTATCAAGGTTCGTGCCGACTTTTCCATTATTAGCAGGGTCTATCCTTATCCCGGTTATCTGTCCTTTCCACCCGGGATGGCCTGCCATATAAACATTGTATCTATGCCATTTCAGTCCGGTTTTAACCGTAAACCCCACCTTTTTATCTTCACCATATACTGGCGAATCGGCAGTTGTGAAGTAAATGGTTCCAGTGTCATCAGGTGCATTGCTGGACATATTAAACTCCACCGCATTGTAGCTTTCAGCATCTGCTCTGATAAGGGGGCTCTGGATCCATGGATCAAGGGCCGGGTCTATGAAGAGCCTTCCTCCTTCTACTGAATAATCTTCCACGTTATGCGGCTCCCAGCCTTCAAGGTCTCCAGGTACATCGAAATTCCATGATACCTGCGAGCACTGTGTCTTGGAACCCCGGATCGAGCGGTAATAATCTATAATGTAGCTACCAAGGACACCCTTCTCAAGAGTTGTCTCGGTGCCGCCCATGGGGTCGATGATGGCATAGGTATTTCCCACTCTCCTGGTGATGACAACAAAATGAGAATTCTCTTTCTTGTTATCCCAGTGTACACCAGCTATTACAAGGTTCCCGCTGGCAAGGGCACTGTCGATAAAATTGTACGTCTCTTCACTGATACCATCTGTCTTTGGATTGTATTGTCTGTCTGAAACTGTCAGACCACCTGGCAATATCTTCCAGTTCATGAGACATTTTCCAGGACATCCGCCAGTATTCGTATCATACCCTTCTTTCCATGTAAACCAGTCATCAAGAATAGCAGGGTCCATTCCGGTACGTACATTTCCAGTGCTTGAGTGCTCTGCTGGTACTGTGACCGCAACACCATAGTAGGAAAAAACCATAGCTAAGGATGTAACCACACAACCGTCGCTTGTTATGGTGCAGCCATTGCAGGTTCCAAGTTTCTGGCTATATTTTGTCTGATCGAATACGGGGATCTTACAGGATCTCGTCTGTACAATCCCAGGTTCAGAACTCTGGTCTGCGAACTCTATTTTCACCACATCATCGGTTTTAGCACCAAGAGAATCAAGCGCCGTCTTTGAGATATCTATAACTCTTCCTGTCCATTCTGCCGGCCCCCAATCCTTCACAGCAAGTACCACCATTTTTCCGTTTGAAGGGTTTGTGACAAGTATCTTCTTGTTATGCCACCAGTCTTTTTCTTTATAAAGATCACTACCTGAAAGTGTGTTGTAAGGCCATCTCATTGCCACGTACCAGAACTTTGTTGCATCAGTTGTCCCGCATCTCTCGCCAAGAAGTTCGCCAAATGCTGCCTCTTCACATATCCCTGTTCTATCGTCACTTGCAAAATAGGAAATCCTGCCTTCTGCTGCTGGAAGCTGGTGATATGGATTGCTGTCAAGGGCTGTCACGGCTGAACCGCCTTGAATAAGAAAAATGATAGCCAGGATTAAACTCAAGCATGATTTCATACATTTGCCTCCTTTTCGTCCAGAAGAAGTGCTTTTATTTTTTCTTTAATGTCATCCACAGTACAGGGAAGACTGAACTCCGGATTCTTTTGTCCTCCTGCGATAATCATGCTCCCTCCCGGTTCAACATATACAGAACTTGAATTACTGTCCAACCTGTACTCCTCTGAAAGCTTCTTCCCCCAATCCAGAACGATGTCAGGAAGTTTAATACCCGGTTTTGATGTTATGGCAAAGGTCACTCCGTTTCCACTTCTGTGTGGTGAGATGCTTGCATAGTACCTGCAGCCCATAGCATAGGATGCGGCAGCTCCCAGGGGGACGTACTTTTCAGCAATAACTGTATCTCCATTCCTGAAAGATTCTATGTCATTCTTCGTGTCCGTAATTATTTTCTTCTGGATTTGATAACCCTCTTCGAGCCCGTATTCCTGAAGCTCGGATTCTGTAAGTTTTTTCTGAAGGAGACCCTTTTCTGCGAAACTGAACAACTTTGAGGGGGCAAGGTACTTTGCAAGTATGAGCCCGTAAGCAGGTTCAAGAAGTCTTGAATCTATAATCATGACATCTGCAAGCCCAACAATAGGCTCTGGTACCTTAAAACCGAGAATTTTAAGCTGCATTATCGCGCTCCTGATGCCCTTTGCAGGATCGCCGTCTATCACTATGGTATTTCCCCGTTCCCAGGAACCCCTGTGTCCTCCTGTGTCTATGTTCACCCTCCCTGTTATGAACTGGCCAGCCGGGACTCTCTCCACTTCAAGATCCACACCGGATTCTCTTCTGAGAGCTTCTATACATGCTGTATTGTCAAGGTCGTCACCAAAATGTGTTACAACAATCCCGTCTTTTTTCAGTTTGTTAATAATACTTTCTTTGTTCATTGGTCATCACCAGTTATCAGAATGAACACTTCGTGTTATCACTTAAACCACGAAAATTTCGGATCTCTGCCGAAAAAATATCAGTTCTTAAGAGGTAAAACCACTCCAAATCCATGAGAGACACCCTTTCCCAGACCAAAAAGGTCGGGGAGGTCAAAGTTTACCCTGAATTTCCCGTAGAAAGCATGGTGATCAAATCCTTTATAAGAAGCTTTGGTGCTGTCAAGATGAGTATGCAGGTAAAGACTTGTTCCCACTGTTATTCCCAGTCCCTTGCACATGGAAAGGATATTCCCGGTGAGTATTCTGTTTAGAAGTGTCTTACGTTCCTTCCAGTCAGTGGTTTCCATGTATCTGTTGTGATTTGTCTGGTTAAAACCAAGCCATGGTGATGCGAACCTGTAGCTTTTCTGATCCTGTGTGGGCTGGATACTGTACTTTTTCTGAACAATCCTTTTTTCCAAGACTTTGTAATTGTTCCCGGCAAGCTGAAAATTTTCAATTTCTGGCAAAATATCCATGAGAACATCTGCTCCTTCTTCGATACCCAGGATGGCAGGTGTTCCATCAAGGAGTTTATACTGGACAAGAGGGTATCTGTAGATGTAACCATTTTCTCCATGGTTGTGCAGGACTTCATGTTCGGAAAACCTGCCTCCAATGCAGCCCCGCAGCATGGCAGCTGGCTCAACCACTGGTCTATCTGTTACTAAAACCGCAACCACCACTCGTTTCATCAGTTATATCTACAGCAGAGAAATAGATTAAACTTTCGTTCAGGTGTTTTATTCTCTGCGTTTTTCTGTGCCCTCTGCGATTTGAATCTTATTGATTGACTCATGAATTTGATTTTACCGCAGAGGTGCGCAGAGTTCCTGTTTCCATCCTTGTTTCAGTGGACGGTGAAATGCAACGAGGAAGGCAGGATTGTAGAAGAACATGGCCGCTATGTTTCCATCCTACATGCCAGAAATTTATGAAATGTTAGATGATAAACAAATTATTGCAGTTGGGAGGTGTCTGAACATTTTTCAAATGCTTTTATAAGGATACACCTGCTGTATATTTTCAATATGTTTGTTGAAAAAGAAAAGCCCTGAAAATCCTGTCTGAAACATTTTATTCCATTTATAGTCTTCAGCCAAACATATGATAATCAGTATATTCAGATTAATGGAACACAGATGACACGGATTTGACGGATTTTCACGGAATTTTCTTATCCGTGTCCACCCTTAATCCCCTGCCTTTTTCTGAAATATGTCATTGTTATCGCTGACAGGATGGAGACCGGCACCATCAATATTATGCTCAATACTATAGTTCCATAAAACACCAAGACTCCTGCGGCAATTGACGTGAAAAAAGAAAAAGTTAAAGTGAATATAAATATCAATGTCAGCATTGCATCTGTGGAATACAAATTAAAAGGGTACTTTGAAGGATATGACCTTGAGAGACTGAAAATCCCGATCCATACAGCAGCAAGCACAAGTAAAACATAATTTACCTGAGAAGGAACTTCAAGAATTCCAAGTACAGACGAAATTATACCTGAAAAAATCCCGAGAAAAACACCGTGATATAACGAAACAGATAGAGGAATCTCCTTCTTCCATATCATGATAACAGGAAGTTCCTTCAACTCAAGACTCATAAGATCAAGAGCATTGATCCTGTCCCCGATGAATACAAGAGGTTTTGACAGATTTTTTGGAGTTAACAGAATATTAATTCTATTTATCAGATTTGGATGAGTTGATTTATATTCATCCAGGCGTTCCCTGAAGGTCAGTTTCCTGCCTGTAAGCTCCATATATGTTCCGTTCAGGAGGGCTGACTGGTATGGTGAAAGCTCAGATGACGGGATATCCAATAGGTCAAGCTTATGAATGTTATGCAGTGCCTCTGACATTGCACCAGGTTTCTCTGTGAGACTTGCAGAAATAAGATCGGCAACATGTTCCTGCTGCCTTCCAAGAAAATTAATAGAAAAAACACAGATTGAGATCAGAATAAAAAGAGATATGCTTGAAACTGCCACAAACAGAAGCAGCATAAATAAGAACAGGGTGAATGCCAGCATCATAATTCCAGTAAAACTATCCCACTCCAATCTTTGTGTGGTCTCTGCTGACTTTTTTGCGATCCTGGAAAGATACGGCTTGATTTTTTCTAATGTTGTCAGAATTACTACAAACAGCCTTGTTGTAAAATATAATCCCGCGCTTATAAAAGAATCCCTGTTTATTATATGCCCTAACTCGTGAGCAAGAATTGCTTCCATTTCTGTTTTTGAAATTATACCGCTGTCAAATGCGTTAATTATTCCCTCAGGTAAGATGATATAGGATCCTCCAGGAGTACTAAGAGCATAGGCATTTATCACAGGCTCATCTTCAACAAGCACTTTTGGTTCCTGTATATTCCCTTTTTTTGATAGTTTCCTTACCATCCCCAGTATTTCAGGATGTTCAAGAGGTGGATGTGAAGCTAACCTTTTAAACCTTTTATTTGTTTCATATGCATAGAATATCCCGAAACCCAGCAGTATCAGCAGTGCATTGAAGGATGATCCCCCGCTTAAAATACTGACAACCAGCACAAGTGAACCTGAAATCACGAGCAGGGTCGCAGCGAAGATAATTTTTAACTTGAGCCTCTGGTAATCAAGACTCATATCAAAATCCGGGTCATGTAAAGTTTTATTCATATTATACTCCCCTTTCAAGTTAAGATGTTCCTGACTATTTCATTGCTTTATGGCATAATGGACAGGTTGATCTACCACTGGCACAGGACTGGCAAATAAAGTGTCCTTTCACACAGATTTTTGCTCCCCTTACTTCTTTTTCTTTACCACATTTAGCGCATACTCTTTTTGTCATATTTTTTCCTCCTTATTCACTGATAACCTTCAATGAAATGAATATCTTTCACCTCAATTTTTTTACCGAACCGTTCATACTTATCCAGAACCCCTGGATTTATGGAAGAACTGATGTTATTTAAGGATTTCTTAAAATCCTCCACTGTTATAGGTCTCATCTTAAGGTGCCTGTTTTTCGTGACTTTTAACTCGTTCAGGAAAGGATTTGCCTCACCGAGCATTTCCCATACAGCCTGTCTGCAGAGAGCCTCTATATCCCGCCCTGAAAAATTTGCCAGAACACACATCCTGGCGATATCTGCAAGATGAAGGTCGTATTCAAGCCCTTTCAAGTGTATCTTCAGGATATGTTCACATGCATCAACATCAGGTAACGGTATATACACCTGTAATGGAAATCTGCTTAACACCGCATCATCCAGATCCCAGGGAGTGTTGGTGGCTGCTATGGTCAGGACATGGCTTTCATTATCTTCCTTGAAACCTGAAAGTTCGTTCAACAGCGTGGACAGAAGCCTTCTGCTGCCCTCGTACATTCCGGACGATCTGTTCATGGCTATCGAATCCATTTCGTCAATAAAGACTATCGAAGGGGAATTTTTTCTTGCTTCATCATAGAGAGACTGCACTATCCTTGAGCTCTCACCAAACCAGTAAGACATAATATCGCTGACGCTAACATTAAAGAACGTGGCGTCCAGGGAACCTGCTGCAGCTGAAGCCAGAAGGGATTTTCCTGTTCCTGGAGGACCGTAGAGCAGTATTCCCCTGAAAGGCTGGATGGCTTCAGGAAGTTTGAAACCTGCGAGGGTGACGTTTTTCATTATTGTTTTCTTTATTTCAAAAAGCCCGCCAATATCCTCCCACGTTGTATTGCTCCTGGCTTTGAGCGTCTTGATGTGGTTTGCATATCTGCTGACATCCACCTTCTCTGCAGGTTCTTTAATGGTTACAGTGATCTCCTTTGAATGCTCAATAATGCTGGATTCGATTTTCATGGAAAATGAAATTTCCCCTTCATAAAGCGGTTTCATTGTAATATAACGCTTTAATCTCTTCCCTTTTTCGACAGGCGGAAACTTTAATAAACTTTCAGATACTTTGAAATAATTCTTTGCATCGCCCAGGTCCAAAGACACCTGCACATCCTCTTCAAACTGGTTGAAGACCTCTACTGCGATTTTGTACTCAACATCACAGTGCATTTCTTCATTCAGATCAATACTGACAAATTCCTGAAGTCTAACCTGCCTTGTAGCTTTATTGATGTGTTCTTCAATCCTTTGGATTTCAATATCTTCCTCTTCTGAGAATTTTTTTATCTGCTCAAAGGAATCAAGTGCAGACCTGAACTTTCCATGGAAATAATCAATCTCTGCTGCCCTGAACGCTGTCATTATCCTGGAAAATATCTTTGTCCTGATGCACGAACTGTCAGTTTCCAGTTCTTCCAGAATTTCCCGTGCCTGCCTGTATTCGTATATCCCGCCTGTAAGATCGGATGCTTCATCGCCTGCACGTATATGCTCACCTGATTTTTTCAGCATTCCATCCAGTCTGCTGCCAAGTTCTGTGATGATACTGTCCAGACACCCTGAAATCCTTGTTCTCTCAAGACATTTTGCAGCACATTCATATTCAATTAGTGCAAGTTTCAGCTTCTGGGCGCGGGAATATTTTTCCCCTGTTTCTGCATGCTCAAGGGAGTTGAGTGTTTTTCTGAGTTCTATTTCATCTTTTCTGTTTGTTTTCTGGTTTTTCAGAAAATGCTTTAATTGTATGGCTGATTTGTCTGGTTTTCTTTCAATGAGTAGCTGCTTTGTCTCTTCAAGAACGGTGTTGATACGCAAATCTTCCAGGCTATCCTTTCTGAAAAACGAAGGTGCCATCTTTTTGAGTCTTGAGATTATCTTCCTGAGGTTCTCTGAGTCTATACATTCTGATCTGAGAATTTCATAAGCTTTCACGCAGTTATCCAGCGCCTTATTATAATCTCCGTTATCCAGAAGCTCATCAGTGCTGTCCAGTAACGCATTGACCATATTCTCTTTTCTTATCCCATCCGTGTATGATTTACCTGTTTTCTGCATGAACCATACATTTTCGTTTTTCGTGGATAACCTGTACTTCGAAAAATTTGGTGTGCAACCGAAAAAATCAGGAAACTGGTTACTGGTGGTGCATGTAAGAGTAAACCCGTATATAGTTCTTTATCCGTGTGGAGTAGAAGGATTCAAGTTCTACAAGCGGTTTTTTGTAAAAGGTATGGAGGTAATAATTGAGCCATCCTTTTACTGCTGAGTTCACGTTCTGCATCATTTTCTCAACAGGACAGGTGGTGACAAGCCTCAAATCTGTGATTTCCTCGATCTTTTCTTTCAATCTATCCACTGAATTCAGACCCGGATACATCCCTATCCATGTTATGCCAGCATGTGAATGTTTTTTGAAAAAACAGCCAAGAAATTCAAAACCGTTGTATGACCTGACGGTTCTTGTCTTCTCTTTTTTCATTTCAAGTTCCAGGTTTCCAAGAAGGTTTTCTATATATTCCAGCGGTATGGGTTTTTTTGAGAGGATTACAAGGTCATCTGCATATCTGACAAGATGGGCAGTGGTTTCCGGCTTTTCTTTAAACGGGAAATCAGAGAAGTGCCTGTCGAACTGGTCAAGATATATATTGCAAAGAAGAGGAGATATTATTCCACCCTGGAGGATGCCTTTTTCCGGATAAACTGTTTTTCCATGTTCAACAATTCCTGTTTTAAGCCATGACCGTATAAGGGAGATAACGAACCTGTCTTTTATCCTTGTTTTTATCCTGTTGATAAGTTTTTCATGGGGTATGCAGTCAAAACAGTGGGCTATGTCTGTTTCCAGCACATACTCATTTCCCAGTTCCAGCCATTTATAAACCTCAAGGGTTGCCTGTCTTGCTGACAATTGATGGCGGAATCCGAAAGAGCAATCCTCAAAGTCAGCTTCAAAGATAGGGTCAAGGATCAATTTCAATGCTGACTGGACAAGCCTGTCCTTTACTGTCAGTATCCCGATGGGTCTGAGATTTCCGCTGGCTTTCGGGATGAAAATCCTCTTGACGTTAGATGGTGTGTATTTTCCCTTTTTAAGTTCTGAACTTACCTGAGTTATGAACTCTTCGGCGCCTGTTTTCTCAATGTCCCTCACTGACAGTCCATCCACACCAGCAGTTTCTTTTCTTGTTTTCACTCTTTTCCATGCAGCCTTGAGGACAGTATCTGACACAACCAGTTTTTTCATGCTCTTGAACTTTTTGTGTCTATCAGATATCGCCTCTGAAAAAAGAGAACACTGGATGTCATTGATATTTGATGTGGAATTGGAACCATTTCTCCAGAACATAAGTAAACATCTGATTTTCTCTGTAAATTATGGTTTTCACGAAAAATTCGATATGTGATAAAAAAAATTTACAGGCTTCGCTAACGCATTAAATATCCCGCATGGGAAGCAGTTTCCATCCTTGTTTTACTGGAACGGGTTTTGCAACCTTAAGGCAGCTGGGACTGATGGGACTGAAGACTGTGGAGTTTCCATCCTTGTTTTACTGGAACGGGTT
>JAWSUM010000096.1:0-10655 GCA_033549165.1 Methanolobus sp. | reverse complement strand
CCGAATACCTGTAAGTTCTTCCAGGGCTATCGATCTGTTTGTGTCTTTAGCAGTCCTGACAATATCTTTGGATATGATGTGATTTGTATTCTTTTTGAATCTCCTTTCTCTACCACTTATCTTTCTCAGGTGTTTCTTAGCTGAATAAGTTCCAACCGATTGTAGTTTTGCTTTTATCTTCGCATACTTTTCCCTTACTTCCTGGCATTTCTCTCCGGAATACAACTTTCCGTCAGGAGTTGCCGCAATGTTAACAATTCCAAGGTCAATTCCAAGAAACTCTTCCGAGTTAGCCGGAGTTTCTTCCGGTTGATCGATCACTATCTGCAGGTAGAATTTCTTGTTTTGATAGATGAGGTCTGTCTGCCCTTTTCTACTGTCGATATTTTGACCTTTCCTGTACTTTATTCCGGTTTTGATCCTGCCACCCAATGTAAGTATTGAAACTACATCATTACTTATTGATAATATTCTCTGGTCATAGATAACAGCTCCATGCAGTTGGAATTGATGCATTGCTTTTTTGTCAACTTTGTAGCTTTCAGCTACTTTTGCAAGTGCTCTGACAGTTAGTTGGGAAGATAACGAGATTTTCTCTCTGATCTCATAGTAGAGGTGTTTCTGTAATTTGAATTTACTGAAAACTCTGTTACTGTATGCAAAATCGGAAATATAATTACATGCTTTATTAATGTGTCCCATTGTTTTTAGTAACCGGTCATGCTGTTTCTGAGTAGTTACTAATTTACTTTTAATTGTTATAAGCATGCTATCACATCAAAAAATGATTATCCAGAGTAATTAATGATTATTTTCTACTATCAGTATGAAAGCATATGATTTTAAAGTGCAGTAAGCAGACTGAAAGTATTCAGTTCAGATTTAGAATGACTTAAATTGTAATAGTTGACGGAATTCCTCCTGCAACTGAAGTTGTAGGCATCCTTCCTGATTTATCGTGAAACCCGACCGGGGATGTTCCAGAGAAAGTAAGGGTTTTCGGGTCTTTCTCTTCTTTTTATTTTTGCTGCGCTGGCATCTGATTCGAAGCGTGCTTTTTCGTCCAGGCAATGGCGTTGATTCGATAGTCCTCGTTACGGCATCAAGGGAATGTGCCGCCTGCGGCGGGCAGTTACGTTGTTCTTTGCTTCATCAATGGTTTTTATTTTGAAAAGATAGGAACGCAAAGGCGCAAGGACGCTAAGACTCAAAGCTTATGTTCCTTGCGACTCTGCGTCTTAGCACCCTTGCGTTGACCATGATTACTCAAACAGGCATCTCTTCCATGTCCTTTACTTCTTCAGGCATGTCGGAAGCCGGGGCAGTATCCACACATTTAATGTACGGTCCCATAATCATGTCCTTATAAGCTCCTCCTGCGGGAACCTTCGGATACAGGACTTCTTCAGGATCGGTGCAGACTTCCAGGAAGCAGGTCCCGTCCGCATTCAGGAAGGCTTCCATGGCGCTTTTGAGATTACTCTTGTTGCATATCCTCTCTGCATGACTGAAACCAAATGACCTCGCGATATCTGCGAAACGGACATCCTTCGGCCGCTGAGTTCCCGTCCTGACACCTTTATAGGCTGCATCCTGCAGGTTCTGGACCATACCATCACTCCTGTTGTTGAGCATGAGTATCTTGATGGGCAGGTTCAGTGAAGCAATGGTGTGCAGCTCCCCCAGATTCATCCTGAGACTGCCGTCACCATCGATGGCAATGACCCTTGCGTCCTGATTTGCATAATGGACACCGATAGAGGTCGGCATGGAAAAGCCCATGGTTCCGAAGGAACCCGAGGTCATGAAGGACTTTGCTTTCTGCATCGGCAGGTACTGGGCTGCAAGCATCTGGTGGTTGCCGACGCCTGTGGTTATCTTCGTGTTGCCGTCAACATAGTTTGCCAGCAGCGCCATGACCTCTGCAGATTGGATATGTTCGGATCCCCGGTTGTAATCCAGAGGCCAGGACTTCTTCAGGAACCTGGCACGTTCCTGCCACTCCCCTATATTCAGGGTGATGTCATGCTTCCTGGCGTAGTTCAGGAGGTCCCGGATAGCTGTGGCCGCATCTCCGATGAATGTGAACTTGGGGCCGCGCTCAATCTTAATCTGGTGCATCTTCTCGGGGTTGATGTCGATATAGGCTATGTCGGTGCCTATCGCGAATCCGACCTTCTCCGCAACCCTGTCGTCCCAGCGGACACCGATGGCGAAGAAGAAGTCGTTCTCCTGGATGAGCATATTAGCATACGGTGTGCCGAACATTCCCAGCATGCCGAGGTTTAGCTCATCCCTTGCATCAACAACACCCTTTGCCATGAGGGTGTTGACCGAAGGTATCCTGAAATACTCATTGAACTCTCGGATTGCCTGGCTTCCTGCTTCCGAGTTCAGGCCACCGCCGAGATAGAGCAGCGGTCTTTTGGAATTCAGGAACAACTGGAAGAACTCCTCGCATTGTTTCTCGTAGAGGTGCCTGTCATCGTGGTAGCTCTCCTCGAACCTCATGATATTGGTGTCTTGGTACTCATGAATCTTCTGCTGTTTGTCCAGAGGCACGTCTATGACAACAGGCCCGGGTTTTCCCGACCTGGCAAAGTAGTATGCGTCCTTGATGATCGACTCGAGGTCATCGTCATTCGATACCTGTATGACCTTCTTGGCAGCCTCTCCGAAGATGCCCTTGACGTTGATGTGCTGGAATGAGTCGGTGCCTATCTTATGCTCAGGGACCTGCCCCGCAATTACAAGCATGGGAATGCTGTCACCATAGGCATCAGCTACGCTGGTAAGCGTGTTGGTGATTGCAGGTCCGGATGTGACTATGGCTACACCGACCTCGTTGCTCGACCGCGAGTACCCCGCAGCGCTGAACGCCGCTGACTGCTCGTTGGAATTGATGATTATCCCGATATCACTCTTCTCAAGTGCATGGAATACCGGTAGTATCGCCGCCCCCGTATAACCAAAGATATGTCTGACCCCGAGGTCCTCCAGGCATTTAACTAATATTTCTGCTCCATTCATTTCTTCCATTTTCATTCTCCGTGAAAGAAACGATCCCGGCACAGGATACACTAATCAGTAATTAACCAAAAACAGCGCACTTGAGCCAGAAAAGTTTCTTTTGTTAGCTCAAGCGTTTAGCACTACCACTACTACGGACACATTGCGTAAAGTGTGAGTTGTGGTAGGATTTGACATAGCAGGGAATGGGGGGAGGTGGTATTTAAGGGTTTGGGGTTGAAATTTAGCATTTGCAGTAATCTATATATACATAAACTATTTGTTTATATTGATAAATTATCATCCAGAGTTATCCAACATGTCCTTCAAAAACAAAAAATCAAATTTTCTCTTATTATCGATGCTTACATTCCTTTTGCTTATACCACTAGCAACAGCAGAATTAGAGCCTGTAAAAGTCTCTTATGGCTATGAAGTAGGCGGAAAATCTGTTGACTTCTCTCCTGATGACCAATACATTGCAATAGGATATGATACGGGTTCTATCAGAATCTGGGATACTAAGAATGGTGAAAATATAGGTTTTACTCCTGAATATATTGACAGATACAGATTAATGTTCCTTTTTGGAAGTGCCTCACCTTCTCTGTCCAAAATAAAATATTCCTCTGATGGACGTTATTTATTAAGTACATCGTATGAGTACGATTTTTGGGCTCACAAGGCTACTTCAGCACATTTAATTGTGCATGATGTCGAATCAGGGGAAGTGATAAGATATCACAATTTTAGTACACCTGCATTATGGGATATAGCAATCTCACCTGATGGGAAAACTTATGCTGCTCTTTCTGAAATGGACCCGGAAACTGAAACATCTACTATAAGCCTGTGGGATATGGATACAGGTAATTTAGTTAACACGATCGAAAGCAATAATTGTGAAGCAACATCTATTGCTTTCACTCCTGATAATAAATATCTCATAGTCAGTTTTTTAAATAGGAAGAATCCTGACAGGATTGTAATATTTGACTTGGATACGGGGCTTGAAACAAAAGTTATTAAAGAGCGTTCTGTTGCCAACATTCAATTTTCTGATGACGGGCGTATATTCGCTGCAGGCAGCACCCTCCGGGGTGAAGTCATAATTTGGGATGCAAATACTTATGAGGAATTATGGCGAATAATGTATATCAGAAATCCACCAGATGATATTGCTCTCTCATCTGATGGGGAACTTTTAGTTGTTGTTGATGAAAGTGCATTAATGGCATGGAATCTATCATCCAAAAAGCAAATTTTGAATATGGATTCCTGGGATCAGATTAAATGGTATCAGTGTGTTGATATTTCCAATGACGATAAATTCGTCGCTGTTGTTGCTTCGCTAGATGAAGATTCGAAATATAACCTGGATTCTGATACTTTTTCAGAATCTTTTGGCGTCTTGAATGATGATATTAGACCCAATTACGGTAATGTAGTATTTATTTACGACATTCAGGATGTCAAAACTAATGTATACAAAGAGAGTTTTTTTGATTTTATAATTAGATTAGGAAGGACGTTGGAATCATTGCAAAGAAATATTATTTAGCCTAATGTCATACTATCAATCTGAAAATATCTATATTATTTCTGATTCTCACAGAGGAGATTGCACATTTAGATATTGTTTGCAAGAAATAAGATTAGTAACGTTATCCACATATTTATATTGAATATGAACACAAGAAATAGATGCCTTCAGGCATCCATTTCCCCAACAAACTTCCTCGCCTTACAGAACAGGACATTCTCCCCGTTCCATATATCAATATCCGGCAACACATCATCGAAACATTCGATGTTTTCAAAATCTTCCGACTCCAGCATCGATTTCAGATCATCAGACGCAAAGAAATGTTTCCAGAAGCGATAGACATCGATAAGGATTTTGGGGAGGTCATTTCCCATCTTTAGGAAGCAGCAGAACTATACCAGGATCCTGACTAAAGGTAAAAATCAACTGGTTTCTGCCATGTTCAGGGTTAACGATTTAAACTTTGTCGGCGAGTAAAAATTATGGATGCCCTCGGGATATTAAGAGAACATGAGAACGTGATAATAGAGCGTTTTGGTGTGAAAAAAGTGGGCGTATTCGGTTCTTTTGCAAGAGAAGAGGAACACGGAGACAGTGATGTTGATATCCTTGTGGAATTCAAAGAAGGTCAGAAGACCTTTGGCAATTATATGGAACTTAAGTTCTATCTTGAAGAACTCTTTGGAAGAGAAGTGGACCTTGTCATCGAGACTGCAATAAAGCCACGACTGAGAGAGCATATCTTAAAAGAGGCTGTCTATGCCTGGAGACCAATTGTTTTTCTTTGCAGACATGCTTGATGCAACGATCAGCCAATCAGGACTGATGTTGGAAGAGTTCTTGAATCTTCTTTGAGATTGCTTTTACTTCGATGCTTCTTGATGATCTATCATTTCTCTCCCCCGAAAGATCAACTGGTTCCCTATGTCCTGGTACAATCTTTCTGCATACCCTTTTATAGATATGTGAACCATAATTACTGGCTGCTAAAAACCCTAATTGAACCAAAAGCTGGCAGGGGAGATACTTTGTGGTTTCTTATGCGGGTGAAGAAGTGAATATCCTCGGGGGAGGGATAAGTGGGCTTGCATGTGCAATTATTCTTCGAAAGAACGGGTATGCGGTCAATGTTTATGAACGGAGGCACTCAGTCGGTGCCAGATTCAGGAATGACTGGCAGGTTATAGAAAACTGGTCTGAGAAAAACGATGTCCTCAGGCAGATCGGATCAGATGGGATCGAGCCGTCCTTTGAATATGAACCCTTGTGCGAATTAAATCTTCATTATTCCGGGAAAACAAGACTCCTGCAGGGAAAAAACGTCTCCTATATTGTGAAAAGAGGAAACAGTAAAGACTCCCTTGACGTTAATTTGCTTGAACAGGCTACCGTGTCGGGGGTCAATGTTCATTTCGGCTCTGATCCGGGCAAAGATATTCCGATGCATATAGATGCAACAGGACCTGAAACCCCACATGTTCTTGCAAGAGGAATAACTTTCACCACGGATCATGAGAATGAATACCATATGGCATTGGGTGACAGGATCGCAAAAGGATTCTATTCATACCTCGTAATAAAGGACGGTCACGGGACAATGGTAACTGTTTTTGATCGAAAATATTCCCGTCTTTCAGAAGCTTTTCTCAT
This sequence comes from Methanolobus sp., assembly GCA_033549165.1. Classification (GTDB taxonomy): domain Archaea; phylum Halobacteriota; class Methanosarcinia; order Methanosarcinales; family Methanosarcinaceae; genus Methanolobus. The sequence goes on along the minus strand of JAWSUM010000096.1, from coordinate 4,450 downwards.
GAATACAGGCAAATGCTTTGCAGAATACGTTAACGAAAAAGACCTGGAATCCGGCAGGAAATTTGGTGGGTACGGAAATTTCGAGGTTGGAAGAAAGCTGTATAATGAAAACGGGGCAATGCGTATAGGAGAAGCAGCCGGATTCCAGGATTTCCTATTTGGATTCGGGATGCGATATGCGTTCCAGAGTGCGAGTTTAGCTGCCAGAAGCATAATGCATGAACATCCTTACGAGGAATTGGTAAAAGATAATCTGCTGCAAAAATTAAAACATTCAAAAAGAAATCGTTTCATCTTTGAAACAATGGGAACTTTAGCATATCCTTTCACATATTATTTACTCGGTGCGAATAAGGATATCCGCAAACTTCTGTACATGATATACCGGTAGCTGTTCCTTGCAAAGTACATCGAAAAGCAGGAGCCGTTACTCTGGACATGATCCAGCTATGCAAAAAACATGGCCTTAAAGAACCAGAATTCAGATTGGAAAGCGGCTCTTTTATACCCACACTTCATAAAAAAATAAAAACTGAAGATAATACCCCGAAAGTCACCCAGGAAGTTATCCAGTAAGTACTCTTGATTCATACTATTAGTGGAGAGATGACTAGATAGGAACTTCAGGATGCCCTGAAATTAAAAGATAGTGAACATTTCAGAAATTAGATTAATAACTTGTGGCTTGATACATTAAAAATCTGTTTTATGAAGAAAGCTATCTCAAAATAATACCTGTGAATATGGATCAAGAGGACGGAATTTTGTTTTCGGAATCAGTGAAAACATTAAACTTTACATTTTTTATGTTGCTAACAAAATGCATGATAATTCATTGAAAAATTCGGGACATCTAAAGAGCTTTGATATTTAAATTGGGTGTTCATAAGAGGTTTAGAATAATAGGAAAGTTAATTAGTAACGAAAGTAATATAAAAAGGCTCAACAAATCGCCAAATAATTTGGCGGGTGGTAAAAAATGAAATCAAAATTATTATTAGTACTACTTTTGCTAGGCATAATCGCTTTTTCCGGATGTACAGACATAAGCGACTCATATAAACCTGGAAGTTTCGGAACAACCGAAGAAGAACAACAGATCGTAAGCGCAGTAACAGATAAATATGGCGACATGACTGCCAAAGGCGAGCCAAGACTTCTTGAAGTAATGATGACCTCATCAACAGAGAACTTCATACCAGTCGACAAGGCACTGAAATATTCAAAAGACTCAGAAAACTTATACGCATGGTTCATCTACGATAACTTTGAGAACGACGTGATAAGTGTAGAATGGATATACCTTGACACTGACTACTCGATCCACACCTTCGAATCAGAAACTGGCGAAGACTTTGGACGTGGAACGTTCATACTCGAAAAACCAGATGACGGCTGGCCGCTTGGAAACTATAAAGTGATAATAAGCGGAGCAGGAGTGGAGGAATCCGTAGAATTTGAAATAATAGACGGAGCCACTGTTTCAATACCACTGGACCTGCTGGCCGGTACAACAATAGGCAACCAGAAAGCAGAATTTGAAAACACAGGAACAACAGAAAACCTGGCAACTCCACAAAGCGGATTCACCTCAGAAAGCACATCATACAGCTTCGTAGGAGAATGGAGTTCAAACTGGGGCGACATGTCATTCACACGATCAGGAGATAAGATCATCGGTGAATACACACACGATCAGGGCAAACTTGAAGGTGTTGTAAACGGCGACGTATTCATAGGGACCTGGTCCGAAAGCCCTTCATATGCAGAACCAAACGATGCAGGTGACGTAGAGCTTAAACTAAGCAAAGACGGTAATTCATTCGAAGGAAACTGGAGATATGGCTCTGATGATTCATCATGGAGCGGCGGCTGGACAGGAACCAGAGTAGCACAATCAACAACTACAACATCATCAGGCACAGTACCTGGCTGGTATCTCACAACAGTTGAAGACTACGGCGACAAAGTGGAAAGCACACACGACTACTACACATACGATGTAGACTACGAAAGAGCTAATGTCTGGACCAGTAACACAGGTGATGAAGGTGAAACAGCACAGGTAAGAACGATCAGTGAAGAACCAGAAGACTTCTACGCTGCAGAAGAAGAGATCGTGATCAGTGTCAGAAAAGAAGGCGTACTGATAGCAACTGGCGGTCTCGGACTTGGCGATACGAGCAACATTGACATAGACATGGCAGATTTGCCAATCGATAGAAGCTCCTCAAGTCACTATTATCTTGAAGATGAAACATACGGAGCTTTCTTCAAGATGGAGTGGAATGATGCAACAGGCACCATCAAGGAAGGCACTTTCAAAGCAAATGCACCATGGGAAAACGCATTTGGTGGCTCATTCAGGATACGTTACACATACAGCAACGGTGGAGTCTACAGGACGAACTACATATACGAATGGAAGGAGTAATTCTCTTCCATTTCCTTTTTTTCTTTTGGATTTTCACAACATTGAGTGAGCAGCTATATCTCTTGACTTTTCTAGATTTTACTTCACCAATCACCAAGGCACGACTGGCATTCGCTGCTTGCCCTGCACTCCAGTGTTTCAGTATTCTTCAATACCTGCTTTTCAGAGAAATCTCTCTCTGAGACAAGAAAATCATACAATTTCTCTGACTTCGGTCTATTCCACCTGAGACTATAGTCCGTAGTTACGGGAGGATTCAGGAAGAATTCCCTTATCTCTTCGACCGATGCACAGGCCCGGATATCCATATTCTCTTCACTTATCACGGTGCTGACATTCCCGTGTTTGCGAATTAGCTTGATTGCGGTCTTTACTCCAACGCGATGGATGCCCTCATTGAAATCCGTGCCGGTGCATATCGCAATATCAATAAGCTGGCCCCGGTCTATGTCCAGCTCAGCAAGGGAGCCTGTGAGGGAGATATGTTCAGGAGTCTTTGAAACATACTTCTTCTGTCCCGGAACCTTTCGTTTCCCGGTGCTCCCCAGGTTGCGGACGACATCCTCCGCCCCGAAAAGGAATACATCATAGTCCTGTGAACCGACAAAGTCGGCATCCCCGCGGGAAACCATGAAAGCCGCCTGTGCCTCTGCTTCGGATTCTGCCTGAACCCAGGGGATACCCATGAGTTCGAGTAGTTTCCTCGATTCGTCGAGTATCCGGGGAGTAATCCGGGAAGTTGCCTGGGCATATTTTTTCATGTCCTCAAGGTTGCCCTCATCCTTAGCGATCTCATAATTGAGAAGTGCCGCCTCCTTAGATTCCTTGCGCTTTTCCAGGGTAGCCTTCTTCATCTCAGGCGGCTTGCCGTCAAAGACAAAGACTGGCCTGATGTTCGAATCCCTCAATTTGCTGGTTCTTGAGAACAGACCTGTAAGATGGGATGTGGGGTTTCCTGAGGAATCTGTAAGAAGTGAGCCGTCAGGCTGACGGATAGCACTCAGGAACTGGTAAATGGTATTATATGCGTCAATGGCAATTACTTTGCCAGAGAGTTCTTCATAGCTTATCGGATTCTTTGTGAGTAAGTCTCCTATCTGGGTGCCCATGCACTTAAGACGTATCTGGTATAGATAGCATTTTTGGGTTTTTGGGAATCGACATCTGTGTCATGTTTGGAAGAATCAGGGCTCTATCCAGACCTCAAGCACTCTTTTCAGGAACGATTATTTGGTGGTGTCGCCAGTCTTTGATTTCAAACTACTTTCGTAGGGTGACCATGTAGAGTTTTTTTGGCAGAGTTCCCTCTTCAAATTCCTTTATATCAATGATATCACACTCTTCTGAAAGCTGAACAACCTTCTCTCTACTCAGGAAATGAACGATGAAACCTCCTTCTATCTCCCACATGTCTTCACACCTGTGGATTCCGGTTCTGTATTGCGGATCCCCTGTATGTCGTGTGGTGAATATGTTCAGCCCGCCGGGTTTTAGGACCCTTTTTATCTCTTTTGAGAGATATCCGAGTTCGGATATCGTCAGTGGCATACAGTAAAGCATATGCGAATAACATGCATCAAAAATTTCATCTTCAAACGGAAGAGGTTTTCTTACATCGTGCTGTAAGGTCATTATATGATCGGACAGTTCCTTCTCAGTGGCTTTTTGTTCGATTACCTGAATACCCTTTTTAGAATAATCAAGAGCAAAGACATCAAATCCTTTCTCTCCAAAAAACAAAGTATCTCTGCCCTGGCCGGCTCCAGGTTCAAGGATTTTCGTTTTTCCTTCCTGCTTGAAAATTTCAGCAGCCCATTGAGCTGGTTCACTGGGTTTTTGACCGAACTTAGAACTATTGGTTGAATATACCTTTTCCCAGTGATCTTTCTGTTCTCCCAGAATTTCCCTATCTACACATGAATCTTCCTGCATTGAATCAATTCTCCAGTTCACAGTTCCCTGACAAGTCGCAAACCAACCCGGCTGCTGTTGCGACGGGCAACTGGAGGCAGGTAG
>JAWSUM010000095.1:0-10754 GCA_033549165.1 Methanolobus sp. | reverse complement strand
CGTCCTCGACCGGGCTGTGGCCGATGACCGGGCCGGGCGTTGCGTTCTCGTCGGCGTGGATGACGATCCAGCCGGGGCCGTCGCTGACCACTTCATCGACCGTCACCGTACCGTTAACGATAGGCTGATCCGTCACCACAACGCCCGGTTCAGCCGGTTCGGGCTCTCCTTCCGAAACGACGACCTCACCCTCCATGAACGAATGGACTGTGCAGAAATATTCGTAGGTGCCCGGTTCCGTGAATGTATACTCGAATGTTTCACCCTCTCCGAAGAGACCGGAGTCAAAGATTCCCCCGGTACTGGTAACCGTATGCTGGGCAGTGTCATAATTCGTCCAGACAATGGTTGTTCCGGGTTCGATCGTAATCGATTCGGGCTGGAAGGCAAAATCTCTTATCTCAATGTCCTCTGTCTGCGGCTGTGCCTGGACAGGGCAGATTGTGAGGGTGATACAGAAAAGAAGAACCACTCCCACCATTAGCATCCCTGATCTCATACCTTATCACCTCATTACAGGATATCCATATACTTCCAGGGCGGTTCCCAGCCCTTCCACCTTGGTCCCCAGCAAGTGACTGGTTATCTGGCCTGCCACTTCAATCTTCGATTCGGTCTCGCGAATTCCGACAATTCTCATGCCAATGGCCTTTCCTTGAAATTCGCCTATCAATTCTCCACTCATCTTTGTATTCCTTCTGTTTATTAAATACTCTATCCGCTCCGCTCACCCGGGTATCATCTACCTTGCTACCAAACATTTCGTATAGAGACATCCTCCCTCCCCAGTGTCTCTCGCTTATTCCACTTCCCGTTGTGGCACATTCCCTAAGCCCACAATTATAAGTGGGAGCTTGTTCCTATTTAACTTGAACTCTTTTTAGTTCGGTAAAAAACATATTCTCTGCCGCGATCAGAACCGGAACATTTGTCCAGAGGACTCCACCATGTTCTCAATCTGCGTGAATGGGATGCCCATGGCCATCTCTTCCTTGGCGAGCCCGACAAACCAGGGCTGTAAGCAGATTCTGGGTACACGGGGTAAGTGAATAACAGGCTTACTCATCGCACATTTCGAATTACACCCTGCTCGACGGGCACAGCCTGTTGACCACGCATATCTCGCACTTCGGCCTGCGTGCAATACAGACATTGCGTCCGTGAAGTATCAGTGTCATGGAAAGGGTCTCAAGATCCTCTCTTTTTGCGATGGCCATGAGGTCCTGCTCGATCTTCCCGGGGTCTGTTTCCTGTGTAAAACCCAGGCGGCGTGAGAGGCGTTTCACATGTGTGTCCACCGCAATCCCTTCGATCTTGCCGAAGGCTCTTGGGAGCACAATGTTTGCGGTCTTGCGGCCGACCCCGGGAAGTTCCAGCAGGCCTTCCATGGTGTCCGGCACCTTGCCGTCAAACTCGGAGAGCATTATCTGCGCGCTTTCGATTATGTGCTTTGCTTTCTGGTGATAGAAACCGGAGGAGTATATCTCCTTCCCGAACTCTGCAACGTCCGCATCGGCGTAGTCCTCAACTTTGCGGTACTTCTTGAAAAGGGTCGGTGTGACCTGGTTCACCTGTCGGTCCGTGGACTGGGCCGAGAGGATTGTGGCTACCAGCAGCTCGAGGGGATTGTTGTAATGCAGGGCTGGTGCAGCGTTAGGATACTTTTTCTTCAGAAGCGCGAAGATACGCTCGAAGTTGGCTGTGTTATCAGCTACGGGGGGGACTTCCTGTGCCATGCGTTCTAATCGTGAATACAGGTTCTAATGACTTTTTAGGAACCCTGTTATTTCCACTGCAGAATAAAATAAAAATAAAACGATAAAGAGTGGGTTAATTACAACCCGAACTCTTCAATATTCTTGTCGGCAATCGCCTGTATCTTTGCGATCTCTGCTTCGCCGCCTTCCATTGTGAAAAGGTGCTTGAAGCGGCGCTGCATCTTGAGATACTCTTCCACAGGCTTCTTTACCTTGCCTATCTTCCTTACCTTGGTGACCTCACCATTCTCCACTTCATACAGCGGCCAGAGACCGGTCTGCACGGCCAGCCTGGCAACCTCCACTGTCTTGGAGGTGTCGAATCCCCAGCCGGTGGTACATGGTGCGTGGCAGTGTATGTAGGTCGGGCCTTCTATCTCCGTGGCCTTCTTCACCTTGGCGATCATGTCCTTTGGATATGCAAGGGATGTTGTGGCAACATATGGTGAACCGTGTGCTACGATTATTGCAGGCATGTTCTTCTTAAGCCTCGGGTTTCCTATTGAAACCTTACCTGCGGGGCTTGTGGTGGTGGAAGCGCCATAAGGTGTAGCTGCACTTCTCTGCACACCTGTGTTCATGTAAGCCTCATTATCGATGCACACGTATGTGAAGTCGTGTCCCCTTTCAAAGGCACCCGATATAGCCTGAAGGCCGATATCGAGTGTGGCACCGTCGCCGCCCATGGCGATTACCTTTGTTCTCTCCTTTTTGCCAAGCGCCTTGAGACCGGCTTCAATTCCTGAAGCAACAGCACCTGCATTCTCGAAAAGTGAGTGTATCCAGGGTACGTCCCAGGATGTTTCCGGGTACGGTGTGGTCATGACCTCAAGACATCCGGTAGGGCTTACTACAATGCAATCCTCTCCGGCGCCCATGAGGGTGAACTTTGCGGCCATTGCGTCACAGCAGCCTGCACATCCCCTGTGTCCCGGCGCTAAAAGTGATATCTGGTTCATATCAGTTCCTCCCTCAGATCAGAGAACTGGCTCTCGATCTTGATTCCTGATTTAATAACTTCCTTTGCGTCATCGATTATCTTCTCAATGCTGCTCATTGGTATGTCACGTCCACCGTGGCCGATCATGTAACCGATCACAGGTACATTGATGTCGGTGTTGTAGAGTACGGACTTTGTCTCAATGAATAGGGCACCTGCGTTCATACCAAGTGATATGTTCTTGTCGAGGACGACAACTACCTTTGCATCCCTGACAACATTTTTGATAGCTTCTGTAGGGAATGGTCTGAAAGACCTGACCTTCAGCAATCCCACCTTGACATTGTTCTCCCTGAGGCGGTCGATAACGTCCTTGATAGTTCCTACGATGGAACCCATTGCCATTATTATGATATCTGCATCCTCGGTCTGGTACTCGTCGAGCAGTCCTCCGAAGTACCTGCCATACATGTCGTAGAATTCTTCCGCTACATCCTCTATCTTCTTCAGGGCAGTCTGCATTGCCTGCTCCTGCAGGTACCTGAACTCGGCATAATAGTTAGGGTCTGCGAATGCACCGAATGTCATCGGGTTCTTGGGGTCCAGTATGCGCTCGGGCTGGAATGGTGGAAGGAATTCGTCGGTGATGTCCTGTTCAAGCAGCACGAGAGGCTCGTAAACGTGTGAGAGGATGAAACCGTCCATACATGCCATGGAAGGCATCATTATATCCTTGTCCTCTGATATTTTGAAGACCTGTGGTGTCATATCAGCGGCTTCCTGTATGTTCTCGGCGTAAAGCTGTATCCATCCGGTATCTCTCTGTGAAATGGAGTCCTGCTGGTCGTTCCAGATGTTGATCGGTGCACTTACTGCTCTGTTGGCAACGGTCATCACTATAGGTAGTCTCATACCGGCAACGTTGAACAGTACCTCGTGCATCAGTTCAAGTCCCTGGGATGTTGTGGCTGAGTAGGACCTTGCTCCAACGGCTGAAGAGCCCACAAGTGCGGAAAGTGCAGAGAACTCTGACTCCACATTTATATATTCGCAGTTAGGGATCTCACCGTCAGCCATGAACTGGGAAAGGTCTTCCACGATATGGGTCTGCGGGGTGATAGGATAGGCTGAGATCACATTTGGCCTGCAGACCTTCACCGAATGTGCAACTGCATAGGACCCTTCCACGACAACCATACTCTTCTTATCGATATTCATCTCGTGTGCCATTATTTCTCCTCCAGGACCATTGTAATTGCACTCTTCGGGCACTCATTAGCACAAATCCCGCATCCTTTGCAGTAGTCGTAATCGAACTCGAAGTATCCGTCCTTTTTTGGTTTAACTGCACTGTCCGGGCATAACAATTCGCATAACTTGCATTTAATGCATTTGTCATAATCGTAAACAGGTTTGAAGGTTCTCCATCCGCCGGTCTTGTTGATACGGCTGGTACCTGCTTCACAAACAGCTCCGGGTACTATCTTCATTGCTGATCCCTCATCATCTTATATGCTTCCATGATAGCTTCTGCGTTCCTCTCTCCTACCTTTCCGGGGAACCTCTCCTTGACAGCTTCCATAATTGACTCCGGCCTGATCTCACCGGTTGCACCTGCGAAAGCACCGAGCAGTACGGTGTTGACGATCGGCCTTCCGATGATGTCCAGTGCGATCTTGGTAGCGTTCACTGTCATGATCCTGGCCTTTGTATCAAGCTTGAATGTCTCGGGATCGAAATCACTGTTTATAATAAGGATTCCGTCATCCTTCAGGCCGCTGGCAACATCAACGACCTCAAGCAGTGTGGGGTCCTGGACGATCACATAGTCCGGTTTGTATATCTGGCTTCTGAGTCTTATCGGAGCATCACTAATCCTGGTGAAAGCCTGGACTGGTGCCCCCCTTCTTTCCACTCCAAAAGCGGGGAAGGCCTGGCTGAATTTGCTGTCTGCAAAAGCAGCAACAGCCAACAGCTCGGCAGCGGTGACCGAACCCTGACCGCCTCGGCCGTGTATTCTTATTTCTTTCATCTAAAATTCTCCATAAAGCATGTGAAATAACAATAGATCAAATCAACAAAGCATTTTTCAATAAGTTTTTCTGGTTATCGCACAACTGCAGAATCAAACGGATCAATTCCATCTTGCCGGGGCGCATGAAATTTTCGTCATCTGCCGTAAAATGCAATGTTTAATTGTGTAGAATCGGTTAATTAGTATTTAGTCTTTCGGTAATTTACGCTGTTAATAAAATTAAAAATAAATTTATTAAATCGCACAGAAAAGAATAAGCGAAGCCATTATCGCTATGTTTCCCCGCACATATCTTCCACACGTAAGAGCATCTCGTCGATATCTGCGGCTTCAGCTATCCTGTTCCTTATATGCCTGCCATTGCGAATCCCACGTGTGAACCACTGGGCATGTGCTCTCACATTTATCGTATGTATGAGTTCATGTTCTTCAAGTAGCCTGAAATATTCACTCAGGTCGCTGACCCTCTGCCTGCATTCTTCAAACTCGAACATCTCTCCGGTGTCAAGATAGTGAGAGATCCTCCTGAAAAGAAAAGGATTTCCCATTGCAGCCCTTCCTATCATTATCCCGTCACAGCCTGTATAGTCCAGTGCATATTCTGCAGAAGCCTCATCGACGATATCCCCATTCACAATGACGGGGATTGAAAGATCTTCCTTTATCCTCTTTGCATATTCCATATCCGATCTGCCGGAGTATTGCTGCTGACGGGTCCTTCCGTGAACCGTAAGTGCAGATGCGCCTGCTCCCTCTATCAGTCTTGCAATCTCAAGTGTCTTTCCCATATCCTCAAGTATGCGTATCTTTGCTGTGACAGGTGTGGAAACAGTGTCAGAAAGTTCGTTAATTATCGAATGTATGAGTTCGGGTGTTCCGAGCAGTGCAGAACCAAAACCGTCCTTTGTGAGCAGTTTTGCCGGGCATCCGCAATTCAGATCTATTACATCCGGCCGGTAGGCTTCCTCTATTTTGAGAGCAGCTTCGGATATCACATGTGGAGAATTACCGAATATCTGTATCCCGAAGGGTCTTTCATCTTCAGAACTTCTCCCACGGTTGAAGGTCTTGGCGTTCTCGTAGATGACCGCATCGGAGCTTATCATCTCGGAATAGGTCATTGAAGCTCCGTATTTCCTGCACATCAGGCGAAATGGCAGGTTAGTGACATTGGACATGGGAGCCAGAAGGATGTTTCCCGGGATCTTTACTTTGCCTATCTTCATTTTGGGTATCGAAGGGGATACTAATATATAAGTAGAATGTATGGAAAAAGACCTATAGTAACAGCATTCTTTTACAGATCATAACAGGTTGACCAATGACCAGGATATTAGCTTTTGTCGGTATGCCGGCCTCGGGCAAATCAGAGGCTTCTGCGGTCCTGCGCCGCAAAGGGATCGCAGTGATAAACATGGGTGACGTCATCAGGGAGGAGGTTGTCCGCAGGGGACTGGAACCCACGGATGCCAACACAGGAGGTGTCGGTACTGAGCTCCGTGAGAAAGAAGGCAGGGATGCCGTGGCACGCCGTTGTGTTCCAAAGATCAGGGAGGCAGACTCGGACTTCATTGGTATAGATGGTGTCAGGAGCGTTCCGGAAGTGGAATGTTTCAAGAAGGCTTTTGGATGTGATTTCACTCTCGTGTCCATTGATTCTCCTCTCGAGGTCCGCTTTGCAAGAGTAATGGCCCGTGGCAGGAGTGATGATATGCAGGACATCGACGCCCTTAAGGTCAGGGACGAACGTGAACTTGGCTGGGGAATGGGCGAGGCTATGAAAATTGCGGATATCGTCATCACCAATAACGGAACCCTTGAAGAGTTCAGGGAAAAGATAACAGCGCTTGTGGAATAGATGCAATGATAAAGGTTATAGTTTCAGCAAAGGTGAATCCCACCGAGGACAGGGATAAGGTCCGTGAGGCCATCAACAATATATTTCCGGATATCGAACTGAAGGAAGAGGAACTGTCGGAGCACAGTTCAGTCTTTTCCGGAGAAGGTGACAAATTTGCACTCAGGCACCTGCATCACCTCATCAGGGAGGAAGAGATCATCGATACCTCCCGTACCCGGCTGAATGTAGGATTGTCTGAGGATGGGAAGTCCACTTCATTTATCGTCTGCAAGCAGGTGGCTACTGTCGCCCGTCTGAACTACCCTGCACAGGAAGAGGCCCTCGGTTCGATAAACGTAGAGATCTTTGCAGATTCCGAGAGAGAGATGGGAAGATTCTTCGACTGGCTGACCCCTCCTACCGAAAACGGTATCCCCGAATTTGAAATAAATATCGATAGTGTTTAAGGAGCTTTGCTTATGAGGATCAGGAACCTGAGTTTTTCATCACGTGCAGTTTTAGAGGACCCTTTCGGTTGGGTATATGAGCTTGAGGATCTCGGATATGCGGGATGGGAGATCGTGCAGGAAGGTTCCCAGTGCCTTACAGATGAGAACCTGCTTCGGGTAAGGGATATCAAGGAGACAACGATCCTCAAGCTGAGCATGCACCTTCCATTCTCTGATCTGAACCTGGCCAGCCTTAATGCCGGCATACACGATGAGGTCATGCGTCAGATGAAGTACTACCTGCACATGGCTTCCGGTCTTGTTGAGGTGGCGGTACTGCATCCGGGTTATCTATCTCCCTACGGCTCAAGGCTGCCTGAGAGGTCCTGGCAGACAAGTATAGCCTCGATCCAGACGCTGTGCGATCTTGCAGCAGACATGGGTATTACGATAGCAGTGGAAAACATGCCAGATCATCCCAAGATATTCGGCAAGTACCCCGATGAGATGCTGGACATTCTCGAGCAGACCGACAGGAAGAATGTGGGTATGACCCTTGACGTTGGACATGCGAACACCATGGGACTCCTGGACGAATTCGTTGAGAAGTGCAAGGGTAAACTCTCGCACATGCATATCCACGACAACCATGGCGAGTACGACGAGCACCTTCCTCTCGGACAGGGCAACATCGACTGGAAAAAACTCATGGACAGCCTTTCAGGCTATAAGGGTCTCATGGTAACGGAGATGGGCGACCTTGAGGAAGGCAGGCAGTGTATCGAGTACCTGAAGAACCTCTGATCCTGCAAAAAAAGTGATTTTGTTTTTTACTCGTCCAATCTGCCATGCCTGCGGTCTATGCTATCCATCTGGTCCAGCAGTTTGCGGATGGCTGTCCTTATGGCATCTGCCTGTGTAACGAATTTCTTATCGTCACCTACGTGCTCGTTAAGGTCATTGAGGAGTTCCTGGGGATGTCAACACTCACTTTTGGCATGGTTTCACCTTGTATGATCTACCTATGGAAAACTAACAGGTATAGATAAAACTAATGGCCTAAAACTTTTAGAGAACAAAATTGAGAAAAATGCCCATTAATGAAAAATATGGCGAGCCGGAAGGGAGTTGAACCCCTGGCCTACGGATTAAGAGTCCGTCGCTCTGCCTGGCTAAGCTACCGGCCCGCATTGAGTAATTAACTGAGCGAGACTCCCATACGTAATTGCTTCATATATACGTTTCGGTGGAAACATGTCTGAGGGGATTTTCAGACATGCTTCACCACGCATTTTGACAGTCCGATTATCTCAACCATATCACTGTTATCAGGGCTCTGAATGATCATCTGGCCTTTCTTCAGGTAGGGGATACGCTTCTCAAACTCTTTTTTAACCTTCATGGTGCTGATTGCCGCATCATTGCTGAGGTTGAGGATGATGCGCGTATTGATCTGCTTGAATACTGTCTCATCGATGTCCTGGGGGTCCTGGGTTATAAGGAAAAGTCCGAGGCCCTCCTTCCTGCCCTGGCGTGCGGCATCTGCGAACTTGGATATGAGCATTCTTGAGTGCTCTCCTCCTGCCTTCGCAAGATAACGGTGGGCTTCGTCAAGGGTCAGGATTATGGGTGTCTCCTTGACCGCAGTCTCTCCCGGTGAATCGGCTGAGGTCTTCAGCTTGTTGTCCACGATCATGCTCATCAAAGTGAGGGTTATCAGGTCACGTATGCGGGAGCTGGTGATGTACTCCGTAGGGAATATGCTGACCTGCCCCGGCTTGAATATCTGTCCCAGTATCTCGGTGATTGGCCTTGCGGGCTGGTCGAATACCCTGGAAAGGGCGCGGTTCTTTACCCTGCGCACGATACCGTCGTAGGAGGATTCGTGTATCTTGCCGCTCTCCACGTAATGGTCCCTTGCAGCGTCATCACTGACGAAATCAACAAAACCGCTGTATGTGTGCTGTCCTCCTCTTTTGAAATAGTCATCAAGCAGCAGGTCGACACCTACGTACTGCAGTTCGGTCATGCCTACAGGTGCTATTAGCCAGGAATTGTTGCGCACCATCTCGAAGGGGATGGTGAACTCTATCTGCTCTGCCCTTGACCTGCCTTTATATGCTTCCCCGTCGATCTTTGCAACAAAGGTCTTCGTGTTCCTGCAGGCCCCGAAGTTAACCTTCTCGGCCCTGAATGTGAAATCATCATCAGATGTAAGCTCGGGATTGTCCTCGAAAAGTTGCGAATACTCGTCCTGCGGATCCATTACTACAAGGCAGGGATTCTTCCTCTCAGGTGAGCCACGCAGGTTGTACCTGTTATCCTCACTCATGAACTGGCGCAGGATGTTCTTGGTAAGGAAGGTCTTTCCAGTACCCGTACTTCCACAGACAAGCATGTGCCTGAATATCAGGGGGTCGCCCATGGAATAGTCGTTCCTCAGGTAATACGGGACAGTGGGAGGCACGGCATGTGTCTTTACAAGTTCCCCTCCGACGCTCAGGTGTCCCAGGAAGACACCTTCTTCAGGTATATTGAGTCCGGTCTGTATCTTCATCTTCTCCGTGACAGGTAGTATGGGCGTGTTCGGGCGTGGTATCCTGTCCCCCATTCTCCTGGCAAGGAAGCTGCCGCTGGATGTTCTCTGCTCGTAGAGTATACAGATAGGGTCAAGGTATGCAAGGAACTTGTAGTCCACCTCGTCAGTATGGTTGAACTGTAGCATCCGGCGGGAGTGGATCTCGGTTGCATCGTCCACGGCATATTCCTGCAGGTATTGCAGTTTCCATATCCTGGCGAAGAGGTCCTCATCACCGTAGGGCACCAGGACATAGGTCCCAAGGCGGATGTCCCTGCGCCGGGAAGTGGTTATGTATCCTGTGATTCTTGCACCGGCTTCGGTGATTTCCAGGGGGTCGATACCTGTTGTGATTATCCCGAAGGCGGTCTCAAAACCGTTACTTACTGCAGGGGAGGTGATCTCGCCAGTGGGTTCATATTCCTCGAAATCGTTATGTGATTCCTGCTGTTTTTCCTGAAGTTCTCCTTTAGTTTTTTCTTTAAGGGTAAGATGTTCTTCTTTTTTCTTTTCTGTGCCTTCAGTTTCAGTTTTCTCTTCTCTTGAAACAAAGGCAAGTATGTCCTCATCTCTCATCCATTTCACCCCATCTGATATCGTTATACGTGGTATCGATCCTTGAATTCCTGAACCTTTCAATGATCTGGCGCCTTTCTGAAAGCTGTATCTTTGCCACGGAGTCGGCCTTTGAAAGTGTCTTCGGTATGCCATTAAGTGCTATGTCGTAGAGCACTTTTCTTGTGATCAGGTTTCTCATTTCTTCGTCTTTTACCAGGCCGTAAGGAGATTCTATCTTGAAAATAGTGTTCATGGAAGGTACAAGTACCATGAAGAAGGCAAGCGCATAGTCTTCTGCCGGGAACTTATGGCTGAGTTTATCCTTCACCAGCGGGGAGGTGGTGCTTATCATCCTCTCGTAGAACTGGTTTGGCTGCATGAACCAGTTGGTATATGTAATGTACTTTCTCGCATCCTTGCCTTTGATACCTGCTTTTTCGGGGGAGAGAGCATTCTTGAAGAACTGGGCATCCAGCATCCAGGGCAGATCGAGGTCCTTTTCCTGCTTTTTCAGGGCCTGCATTATCTGCATGTCCTCGGGATTCTTCACAAAACCCACCAGGGGTTTCTGTGTGCCTATATGGTGGTCCATGATAT
>JAWSUM010000094.1:0-10900 GCA_033549165.1 Methanolobus sp. | reverse complement strand
GATCATAAAGGCGGCTGTGCATTCCGAGTATTCAATAGCTGGCGGAGGGCACATCTCGGCTGAGATCAGGAACCTTGGATATGATGACAGGTTCTCTCACCTGAGCACTGGCGGTGGTGCATGTATCGACTATCTTGCCGGTATGAAGCTGCCCGGCATTGAAGCACTTAAAAGTGCCGCTGCACGATACAGACATAACCAATGAGATACAAATTCTAATCTATGGTCCGGTAAGGACCTGCAAGTCTGAAGGTATCCGAAGGTATTCGGTATCGTCAGTCTGCAATAATCGATGATAAGAGGGGTATGTGTATGGACGATAAGGTAGAATTGCTAACAGAAGATGAGGGTAAGACAGCCGTGCAACTGGCAAGGGATGCCATAGAGACATACCTGCGAACCGGGGAGATGATGGATGGTTCGGAGATACAGCTCCCTCCCGTATTCAATGAGCCCAGGGGAGTTTTCGTGACCCTTTCCAAGAACGGGGAGCTGAGGGGTTGTATCGGTCATCCGTATGCTGATTCTCCCCTGAAGTATGCTGTAACTGATTCGGCTATTTCTGCAGGTTTCAGGGACCCGAGGTTCCCTCCTGTACGTATCGATGAGATGACCTTTGTGACCGTTGAGGTGACTATCCTGACCCAGCCCGAACAGATGGATGTGTCTCCAAAAGACCTCCCGTCTGCCATTGAGCTCGGCAGACATGGCCTGATAGTCAAGAGTGGTTACAGGCAGGGACTTCTTCTTCCACAGGTAGCTCCGGAAAATAAAATGGATGAGGTTGAATTTCTGAGCCACACATGCCTCAAAGCTGGCCTGCCTCCCGACGCATGGGTCACAGGTGCAGAAGTCTACTGTTTTGAAGGTCAGGTATTTGCGGAAAAGGAGCCCAACGGGGAAATACATCAAAAGGATATCAGGGAAAAGGCCTGTTTAAAGGATTAACCTCCTTATATTCTTCTTTTCCTTCTTCCTTTTTTAGACATTTACCGCATGAAGTTCTTTTGTTCGGATACTTCCTTTTCTGACCAGTAAGAAGCAAGGAATGAACCGGATATGTTGTGCCATATACTGAAAAGTGCGCCGGGCAATGCAGCTATCTCTGAGAAATGTTCAATTGCAAGAGCGACGCTGAGTCCGGAGTTCTGCATCCCCACTTCAAATGAGATGGTCCTGGCCTCAATTTCACTGAACCCTGCTGCCCTGGAAAGTCCGTAACCACTTGCAAGCCCAAGGAGATTGTGCAGGATGACCGCACTTATCACCAGCAGGCCGGCAGATATGACGGCATCTTTATTCAGGGCCATGATTATGGCTATTATGAATACAATGGTGATCACAGAAACTGCAGGAAATACGTGTCGGATACTTTCCATACGGGAACCAAGAATAGTGTTTAACCCGATACCAAGGCCGACAGGGACTATCACTATCTGCAGGATGCTGATCATCATCCCATATACGTCCACGGGAACCGTCTGGCCGATGTAGAACCATGTAAGCAGTGGTGTGACTATGAAGGACAGAAGTGTGGATACCGATGTCAGCACAATGGAAAGTGCCACATCCCCTTTGGCCAGGTAGCATATAACGTTGGAAGCCGTGCCACCGGGACAACAGCCCAGAAGTACGACACCTGCGGTAAGTTCCGGCGGGAGGGATAGTGCCACGGAAATTGCAAAACCTATCAGTGGCATCAGCGTGTATTGCATCGCCGTTCCGAAAAGAACCACTCCGGGTCTCTTGAACACGAGCAAAAAGTCCTTTACAGAAAGGGTCATACCCATTCCGAACATCACGATACCAAGCAGCACGGGGATATAGTTGCTGTAGGGTAGGAACAGGTCAGGATAGAATAATGCGACTGCTGAGAGGATTACTGCCCATAGAGGGAACAGAGAAGTGAACCTTTGTAACATGCTACTCTTCCATTAATAATTGAAAGTAATAGGCTGGCAATTGTAAAGAATGTATCCTTTATGCAGCTCGCTCGTTGTCATAAAAAGGGTAAAAGGAAAAAAGAAAATAAAGATGGATCGAAGCAGGGAAAGTGCTTCCATGTTTACCTGTAGTCTTCAAGCACCTTCAGGATACATTCAACATCCCTCTCCAGTTTTTTCACGGACATTTCCATCATGAGATTGACAATTCCCTCATCTCCGAAGGTCCTGAAATCGGTTTTCAATCCGAGGACAGGTATTCCCTTTGCATAGGCGTATCCCATCTCCCATGCCGTTCCCGAATCTACATCACTGCCACCGTCCAGTACAGCAAGCACGATGTCCGATTCGTCGATACCTTTCACATCGTTTATGAAGATGTTTCTCATCTTTTCTTCAAGCCTGCTCGAAAGTGTGTCATCACCGTCTTCCTGTGGCAGGAAAACCTTGAATCCAATCTCCACCAGCCTGTCCCTGAGATATAGGTTAAAGTCCCTTTCGGCCCTGGAAAAAAGGGGGCCTGCAAGGTATATCTGTTTTTTCCCGTCCATTATTTCTCATCCTCGAATTATGAGGATACCTAGATGGTCGGGATGGTTAATAATGCTGTTGTGAGCGGGGTGAAAATAATAGACCATTCACCCTTCATCACGGACGATGTTCTCCATCTCATCAAGAAAATTCTCGACAATTGATTCGAGTTTCAGCATCTGCCTGTAGTAGCGGGTAATTATCTCCAGCTCGCTCCGGGATCTGTCAGAGCTTTCCTGCTCATATTTTTCGATGATATCAGGCAGTATCTTCTTGGACGGGAGTATCACATTGTCGTATTTGATCCTCAGTGCCTGCGCACCAATGGATACAAGGTTCTTGTCAAGGAAAAAGAAAGCCTTTTTTGAACCTGGTTTTTGAAATCTTCTTACGATATGGAATTGTGAAAGGTTCTTCATGGCAGTGCTGACAGCAGACAGGCTGTATCCCGTCTCTATGGATATCTCCTCAAGTGACATTTCCTCAGGTTCAATGAAAAGCACTCCTACGATCCTCGAGGATATCTCGTCGAACCCTTCTGATCTTAAGTTCCGGGTTATGAGTTCGGTGAATTCTTCTTTCGGGCTTGCCGGATCATGAGGTATCCAGGATACATTTTTTGTATCCTTCTTTGGTGAGAGCAATGGGCATCGCTGAGTCTTGTTTTTCCCTCTTTCATCACCCGGATGCAAAGGCACTATCTTTGCTACCTTTTTTCTTTTATTATCCATGGAGCTGCCTCAATATTAAGATCGGAAGTTACCGGAATGTCGAAGATACGCTATTTAAGTCATGAAGTTCATGCCTATAACGTTTTCTCTAAAAAAGGAATTTGGACTTAGCGAATTAGGAATTCTATAAAAGTCAGTCCAGGTCAGAATAATCTGAAAGGTAATCTGGGGACTGGTAGAAAAAGAAGTATCTGCCTTTTCCAACCCTCTCTCCCCGGTCTGGGAGTTAAGACGTATGCTTTCTTTTTCATGAGATTGCCTTGGTCTGTCATTCATCGGTTATCGTTTTCCAGGTATAGTTCAGCCCGGAGCCCAGCCTGATAAGCGAGGCAACAAGTATTGCTTCCTCAATTTCCTCATCTGAAATACCCGCATCCTTTGCAAGTTTCTTATTGGTTGAAAAACATGTATCGCAACCAACAGCAACAGCACTTGAGATCGCAAGGAGTTTCTTTGTTCTCCTGTCGATCGCTCCATCTTCCATAATGGCTTTCTTCATTGAGGAAAAGCCGATCTTCCTGTCGATCTCATCGATTTTCTCCTTATCATGCATTATTTCATCTCCTCTACGTTTTGAAGGAAACCTTCTCCTCTTGGGGAAAGCTGATACATCGTCGGTTCGCTGTTCTCTATCCTGTCAACATAAAGTGCGTTCTCCAGCATGTCCACATGGAACTTTGCCTGTGAGCCGCTGAGGTTCAGTTTTTCACTTATCTCTTCTATGCAGAGCGAACAACCATCGAGCATCTTGAGGATCTTTCTGCGTGTCGGATTTTGAAGGGTCCTGAGTCCTATAGCATGGTCCTCTGTAGGATTTGACTTCAGTCTTCCCTCTTTCTCCAGTTTGCTCATCCATTCGTGCTTTTTCTTTGCAAGATCTTCTCCTGTCATCTTCTTACCTTCCGCCTGTATTTCTAACGCAATCAATTTTCAGTATTTACTGAAAATAGAAAAACTTACAATTATTTATAATTATGGTTCATGACCCTGTGAAAATACTGCTGAATGAAAGTCCTCTTCGAAGAAAATGCTGAACCGTAACCACC
Source organism: Methanolobus sp. (assembly GCA_033549165.1). GTDB lineage: Archaea > Halobacteriota > Methanosarcinia > Methanosarcinales > Methanosarcinaceae > Methanolobus. The sequence goes on along the minus strand of JAWSUM010000094.1, from coordinate 6,649 downwards.
AAACCCTTTTATTCCCTCGTGACTAACTTCAATTAAGGAAATATTCGGGGTTACAAAATGTTAAAGGATTCTTCAGGCAGGAGCTTTTGGTTGAGCTTGCTCTTTGTTATAGTACTGGTGCTCATATTTGCTTTCATTGCGTACGATTATCTCGGTGTACGTCCCTCCGCGGGCGCTGACGGTGTGCAGAATGTTTCCCTCCCGCAGGGATTTGCTATAGATACCTATGCAGATAACCTGGGCAGCAGTCTTGTGGCTTATCCGGGTCCTGATCCGGGCCCTCGCATGCTGTTGGAGAAAGGTGGGGTGGTGTATGTATCCATTCCTAACAGAGATCTGATAGCTGTGCTGCCTGACAGGGATGGGAACAATGAAGCAGATGAGACAGGCGTGTTCATGTCAGGCCTTAACTATCCTCATGGCATAGACTATTATGACGGCTGGTTCTATATCGCGGAAGAGGATCAGGTGATAAGGGTAAGGGATGATGACGGTGACCTGGTCGCAGATGCGAACAGTACGGAAATTCTCATCGATGATCTTCCCGGCGGAGGCCATTCCACAAGAACTGTAAAGGTGCACAACGGTTCGCTCTACCTGAGCATGGGTTCCTCATGCAACGTATGTTACGAGGAGGATGAGCGCAGGGCCGCAATCTCAAAATGTGATCTTGACGGAAGCAACTGCAGCGTATTTGCCAGCGGGCTGAGAAACTCTGTAGGTCTGGCTTTCCATCCGGTCACAGGACAGCTCTATGCTACTGACAACGGGCGGGACTGGCTTGGCAATGACTTCCCGCCGGATGAGATCAACCTGATAGAGGAAGGTAACGATTACGGCTGGCCTACATGTTACGGAAAGAACGTCCACGATACGGATTTCGACCCCAACGACACCAATCCCGAACCATGTGCGAACATGACTCCCGGTCTGGTGGACCTGCAGGCACACTCTGCACCTCTCGGGCTTACCTTTTACGACGGGAACGCCTTCCCGGAAGAGTATCAGGGTGACCTGTTCGTATGCTATCACGGATCCTGGAACCGTGATGTTCCGACAGGGTACAAGATCGTTAACATTGATATGGACACACTGAACGTGACCGACTTTGCAACAGGCTGGCTGAGGGAAAACGAGACTGTTATCGGAAGACCCGTGGATGTCATAGTTGCAGAGGATGGCTCGCTTCTGGTAAGTGATGACAATGCCGGTAAGATATACAGGATATACTATACCGGATAATCTTTTATTTGTATGACTGTCTTTTAAAGACTTAAATACATATAAGAGGTCGATAATTAACTAATAGTGACAGTTATCAGGAACTGTGGGGTTATAACATCAGCGTTGATACAATAAATTCGAACATCGATTTTGTACGTGATATGTCTCAGGGAAGCTATTTTTCTCTTCTGTACGAAACCAGTGAAGAATTTATGGGTGTGGTGGCTGAATTTCTTGATGCCGGCCTGAGAGAGAATGAGCTTTGCATCTGGGCGGTTTCAGGACAGATCACATCGGAAAGTGCGAAGAATTTCCTTAAAGATGCAGGCATGGATGTGGAATCATACCTTAAGAGCGGCCAGTTAATGATAGTGCCCTGCACCGAATGCTACATTGCGAGTGAAGGTCCCATATCAGAAAGGACTCTTAAGAGATTGGAAGAGATACACGACCTGGCCATGGCCGATGGATATAGCGGTTTGAGGATAGCAGACAAATTCACAATTGTGGGAGAAGATGTCTGGAAGAGGTTTGTCGAATTCGAGAGAAAGGTCATGGAACTGATACGCCGGAAAGGCATCATCAGTCTTTTCGCCTTTCTCCTGGAGGCACGTACAAGGTCGGAAATACTTAACATAATTGGGGTGCATGACGGAACTATAATCAAACAGGATGACATATGGACCTTGCTTCAGAGCTCCTCCACATGTAAGACAATTCAGAAAGAGACATATTTTCCCGAAGATATGCTTGAGAGTGTATGGACCGGTGTCTGGGCTGTCGATAAGAATGATAATATAGTCTATTTCAACAAGGGCATGGAATCTATCTCCGGCCTGTCAAAAAGTGATGTCTTCGGTAAGAAACTGGTAAGTTTCATACCTCGGCATGCAGGCGAAGCCGAATTAAGTTTTGTTGATGTATTCCAGATGGCAAGGGCGAACCTCCAGCCAAGAAGTTATGATATCTTTCCTTTCATAAAGCCCGATGGCCAGTTCATTTATCACAGCGGTTATCTGCTTCCTCTGACTGATGATGAAGGCAATTACGGAGGCATGATAGGAACCATCGGCAAACTGGTTGAACAAAAGATCGACCAGAAAATCCTGCGGGACAAGTTCAAATCAATTGAAAAGCTGGAATCGATTTACAAACAGAGTCCGGTAGTCGCTTTTATCTGGACGGCTGCATATGATTGGCCGGTAATCTTTGTTTCGGAAAATGTCTCCCAGTTCGGTTACAGTCCTGAAAATCTGACATCAGGCCATCTGAAATACAGTGACATAGTTCATCCGGATGATCTGGATATTGTCCGAAGTGATGTCTCACAGCTTGAAATTGAAGGCAAGATGTTTTTTTCAAAAGAGTATCGCATATTAACAAAATCCGGAGACGTCAGATGGGTTACGGAAAGATCGAATCTGATCAGGGATGAGACAGGCAATCCTGCATATTATCAGGGTATAATTATCGACATAAGTGACAGGAAAAAAGCTGAGGAGAGTGCTCTTGAAGCCGAGAAGAAATATCGTCTCATATTTGAGAATTCACCCCTTGGTCTTTTCCATTTCAATGAAAAAGGTATCATTACTCACTGTAATGAAAAATTCCTGGAAATTATGCAGCTTAAGGGAAAAGAAGACATCATTGGCTTCAATATGGTCGAATCCATTGTGGATAAAAGAATGAAAAAAGCTGTGGACGATGTTCTTTCAAGGAAGGTCGGCTACTTTGAAGGCAAATATCACACAGTTTCAAGTGATATCACTATTTACGTTAAGGCTTATTACAGCCCCAATATCGCAGAGGACGGTACTCTTCTTGGCGGTATAGGGGTATTCGAGGATATCACGGAACGCATGAAAGCTGAAAAAGCCGTTCATGAGGCTGAGAAAAAATACCGTCTCATATTTGAGAACTCTCCACTGGGAATATTCCATTTCAATTCCAAAGGAATCGTCACACATTGCAATGAAAAGTTCCTGCAGATAATAGGCCTGGAGAAAAAGGAAGATATAATAGGTTTTGACATGGTCAAACTGATAAAGGATGAGGTCATGCAAAAAGCCGTGCAGGGTGCTCTTTCCAGGAAGATCGGACATTTCGAAGGGCAATATCATACGGTTATCAGCGGAAAGGATGTCTACATCAAGGCCGACTACAGTCCGAATATCGGAGAGGACGGTACTTTTCTTGGCGGCATTGGTATTTTTGAAGATATATCCGAACGTAAAAAGGCTGAAGAGGCACTGCGTCTGGATGAGTCACGGCTTGAGACACTTCTCAAGCTCACCCAGATGACCAGTAAATCGTTCAAGGAAATAGCTGATTTTGTGCAGGAAGAAGCTGTAAAGCTCACCCAGAGCAAGATGGGATACCTTGCATTCCTGAATGAAGAAGGGAAGGTCCTGACAATATATTCATGGTCAAAGAATGTAATGGAGGATTGTAATGTGAAGGAGGAGAAGAAGTTCGACTATCTTCTCGAGTCCACCGGTCTCTGGGGAGAACCCGTTCGCCAGAAACGTCCCCTTATCATCAATGACTATGAACTCTCTAATCCGTTGAAGCGCGGTTATCCCAAAGGCCACGTCGGGATGAAACGTTACATGAGCGTTCCTATAATCGAAGACGGAAAAGTGGTTGGCGTGGCGGGTGTCGGCAACAAGAAAAAACCTTACGACCAGGCCGATGTCAGGCAACTTACCCTGCTCATGGAAGGAATGTGGCAGATGATGGAGCAAAAAAAAGCTGAAGATACCCTCCGTAAATTTGCCTCCGAACTTGCACAGGTGAACAAGGAGCTTTCAAAGGCCAATGCCGAACTATCAAAGGCAAACGAGGATTTGAAGTCCCTGGACAGGATGAAGGACGAGTTCCTGTCAAACGTGAGTCACGAGTTCAAGACTCCCCTGACATCCATACAGGGCTACAGTCAACTGATATCTGACGGAACGCTTGGCCAGGTGAACGATCAGCAGAAAAAAGCGGTTGACACCGTGATCCGTAATTCTGAAAGGCTTCGCAAACTAGTGGACTCACTGTTGTATCTTAGCAGGGCACAGGCAGGCAAGATGTCTTATTCCTTTGATGAGGTTATGATATCTGATGTGATCGATAATTCCATACAGGACCTGGCCCTGCAGGCTGAGAAAAAGGCTATTGGTATTAAAAAAGACATTTCAAGAGATCTGCCTGCTATAAAGGGTGACAGGGACAAACTGACAGATGTACTGATGAATCTTATTGACAACGCGCTCAAATTCACTCCACGTGGTGGAAAGATCAACATTGGTGCGTATCTGGATGGCGGTTCTCTCCATGTGTATGTAAGTGATTCGGGAATCGGTATTCCCGAAGATAAGATATCGAACCTGTTCGAGCGATTCTATCAGGTAGACTCTTCAATAAAACGCAGATACGGTGGAACAGGACTTGGTCTCTATATATGCAAAAAGATAATTGAGGATCATGAAGGAAAGATCTGGGCGGAGAGCAAGGAAGGGGAAGGAAGTACTTTCCACATCCTTCTGCCTCTGGAAAAATGATAAATTGGCGGAAAAGTAATTGAATGTTGGATGAAGCCGAAGGCTTGCATACGATTTTCCCGAGCGTCAAAATGATATAAAATCATTGTACCTTTCTCATATCCAAGTTCGCTGTAATTGAAGGTGACATAATTGAAAATTATAATCATAGGTGGCTTTCTCGGAAGTGGAAAGACCACAACTTTGAGAAACCTTGGAAAGCACCTTATTGCCAAGGGCCACAAGATAGCAATAATAGTTAATGAGATCGGTGAAGTGGGTATAGATGGTGAGACTATATCTGATTCCGGCCTAGTCACAAAAGAATTGACAAGTGGTTGTATCTGTTGTTCGCTTAGGATCAGTATGGAATTCACTCTGCAGACCCTGGTGGAGGAATACAATCCTGACATCGTTATTATAGAACCTACTGGTATTGCTTTTCCGATGCAGATCAAGGAGCACATCGAGCTCATGGATCTTGAGGATCTTTCTTTTGCTCCGGTCGTGTCCCTGGTGGATGCCAGCAGAATAAAGATGGAAATCGGCCAGATACCTGTTTTCATAGCCAACCAGATCAGGGAGGCTGAGATCGTCTGCATAAACAAGATAGATCTTGTGGATTCGGAAACCATCGCTGCAGCGACAAGGACCGTGATGCAACTGAATCCCGATGCGATAGTTGTGGAATTCTCTGCCATGAAGGCGGATGCCAAGTTCCAGCTGTTCCTTGACCTGCTTGCAGGTGAAAGTGAGACGGAATATACAGGGAGCGACTTGAATTCCATAGAGATGTCAGGTGTTGGCAGTTATTCAGGCGAGTATTCCCTTGATGCTCCTGACCTGCATCCGGACAGGGTTACCAGTATGCTGGTGCATCTCCTTTCGGATATTAAGGAAAGGTTGCAGGAAATAAACCCTGAGTTCATCGGGCATGTCAAGATGACCCTGAAGTTCAAAGAGGGGCTTATAAAAGCCAACCTCACATCTGCCCACGGAGATCCCTTTGTGGAGATACTTGATGAGACTGTGGATGGCGAGCAGCACCTGAGATTCCTTTCTGCCGTGACACTTGTCCCGAAGGACCAGCTTGTGGGTATTATTGACGGTGCAATTGAAAATGTACTGAAGACAGAAGGTATTGATTTTGAGAAAAAGACACTCTCATCTTCCACAGCGAGTCCCATCAAACTGGATTTCAATGGTTGAAACAAAGGTGGCGTTATAATTTTGTGTTTTTCAGGGTGTTTTCCCGGGATAATTAATTGTCTCAAGGCATAAATAGGAGTTTCTCCTTCTATTTTCATGAAACGGAATGCTGAGTCCGAGATAATTGAATCGCTTGCAAAGACCATCCTTGTGGCTGCAAGGACCGCACCTAAAGGAAAAGGTATCGATGATATCGTTACCTGTCTGCTTGATGATGCTGAAAAGGCAGAGCTTGCAAGCAAGATGGAAGAACTTAGCGGCATAAAAGGTTTGAAGTTCTTGGTACGGGATGCAAAGAACGTCAGGGACGCCGATGCAATAGTCCTGATCGGATTGAAGTCCTCAGGTGCAAGTGCTCTTGATTGTGGAGCCTGCGGATTTGAGACATGCAGGGAAATGCTCGACACCAAAAAAGTGAAAAAGGAGTTCACAGGTCCTCACTGTATGATCAAGTACATGGACCTGGGAATTGCTGTTGGATGTGCAGCTGCAAAAGCAAAGGACCTGTGTGTGGATAACAGGATCCTGTACAGTGCGGGTGCAGCAGCATGTTATTTTGGTATGTTCGATGTGGATGTCGCAATGGCTCTTCCGTTGAGTATTAAGGGTAAGAACATCTTCTTTGACAGGTCACCTACAAAGTAGGTGACCGTTAGGCCGTCTACAAAGTAGGTGACCGTTAGGCCGTC
>JAWSUM010000093.1:0-10901 GCA_033549165.1 Methanolobus sp. | reverse complement strand
CATAGTCAGAAATTGTGAATAACTTGAAATATCCCGGAGTGTCCCGGCAAAGCCGGCATACTCCGAAAAGATGAACGAAAGTGATCTGCCACCTGTCCTCTCAATGCAACAGTCTTCTGTACTCAATGCGATAGTCTTCGGTACAGCAGCGAAGGAAAGTGCCGCCTTCGGCGGATGGTCGAATTGTTCTTTTTTTGTCAATGGACTTTAATAGAACTAACAGAAACGTAAAGACACTAAGATGCAAAGTTGTTTTTCCATTGCGTCTTTGCGTCTCCTCAAATGGCAGAAGTCTGTTTTATGCTGTTTTTCTTACTGTTTATCTTAGATACTTTTTGAACCATTCTCCTGCAAGTCTGGCTGCTTCCTCCAGTGTGCCCGGTTCCTCAAAGAGATGGGTGGCACCGCGAACCAGTTTCATTTCCTTTTCAGAGTTCAATCTTTCCAGAGCCCATTGGTTCATGCCGATAACGGCACTGTCCATACTGCCTACGATCAACAATGTAGGCGCCTTTACATCTCCAAGTACCCGGTCTGCAAGGTCCGGTCTTCCTCCCCTGGAAACCACAGCCTGGGTCTGTTCAGGTCTCTCGCTGGCAGCAATAAGAGCAGCAGCAGCACCGGTACTTGCTCCGAAGTATCCAATTTTCAGGTGTGAAGTTGCAGGGTTTTCAATTATCCAGTCCGTGGCCCCGACCAACCGTTCGGCAAGCAGTTCAATATTGAAGCGAAGCTCGGCTGTGAGACGATCTATCTCCTCTTCCCCGGGAGTCAGCAGGTCGAAAAGCAATGTTGAAAGTCCCAATGACTGGAGATAGCCTGCCACGAACCTGTTCCTCGGGCTGAACCTGCTGCTGCCGCTTCCATGTGCAAAAATGACTATGCCTTCGGCCCCCTCCGGAATATCCAGGTTACCTTCAAGGGATATGGGACCCAGAGGAATCTCTATATGATTTTCTTCCAGAGCTGCCATCTGATCACACCCTCTCAGAAGCAGATCCGGTCATATCCACTGTCTTTTTAAGCAGATCACAGACCTCCTTATCGCTGGTCTGGCTGAAATCCTCATACCATGCTCCAACACCATAGAAAGGTTCAGGTGTTGTGAGGCAGACGGTCTTATCTACATCTGCTGCGAATTCTTCGCAGGCTTCCCTGGATGCAGTCGGAACTGCAACGATTATCTTTTCCGGGTCCTGCGTTCTGAGTGCCTGGACCGCTGCTTTCATAGTGGCACCTGTTGCAAGGCCATCGTCTATAAGTATTGCTGTCTTTCCGGTAACATCCAGCTTAGGCTTGCCTTTGCGATAGAGTTCTTCCCTCCTTTCCAGTTCTTTCCGTTCTGCCGCAACAACCGAATCAATTGCAGCCCCGCTTATCTGCAGCGATTGCACCACACCCATGTTCATTACCTTTGTCCCCCCGCTTGAGATGGCTCCCATTGCAAGTTCCTCATAACCCGGAGCCCCCAGCTTCCTTACAATGAAAACATCAAGTTCCAGTCCGAGCTCCTTTGCTACTTCGAAGGCGACAGGAACTCCCCCTCTTGGTAACGCGAGCAAAATAACGTCCTTGCGGCCGGAATATTCAGCAAGCTCTTCTGCAAGCTTCCTGCCGGCATCTGTTCGATCCTTAAAGACTACCATATCTAACCCACTCCACACTGTAGTTTATAAGGCCTGGTATTTTACTGATTCGCTTAAAAGGGAATTATCCTACCAGTCAATATCATTATCCAGTTTTTGGCAAAAACGACGGCAATAATCTATGTCGGAGATGCCGATATTCGATCGGGAATACGCCTTCTCCCGGTTCAGTTCCCGGAAAGACGCAAGTATTACCTTAGAAGGTGTGCTGTTGTAGTCATCGATGCATGTGATGCCCATCTTGTAAAGGATCTTCGCATATTCGACCCCAACACCATTGATCCTCAACAGGTCTGCGATGTGTAAGGCATATTCGATCCTGTCAAGGACAATGCCGATCTCATCCGACAGTTTTTCTCTCTGTCCGGAAGTCATCAGGGCTTCGTAGTATTGCTTCGTGTTCTTTATGCTCTCACCGGCAAGTCTGTCCAGTTCATTCTTACTGAATATCCCGAGCTTGTCGAGAGGTAATGGCTTAACAACATAGCTGTTCACCATTCTGTTTAGGATCACAAGATAATCTTCATCTATCCCGATCTCTGCCGATATCGCTGGATATCTGTCCTTCTTTTTCAGGAGCTTCTGTACTTCCAGCAGATTTTTCAAGCCGTGGTTCCTGAGTTTCTGCATATTCAGGGAAAGGTCATCAAGAATTATTCTCTGCGATGGCAGAAGCTGTGCTGAAAGCATCATATTCTCGAAATCCTCAAGTGTTATTTTTGACAGGTCTGCGGAATACACTATCAATCTCCCCGGTTATGGTGTTTGGTCATATATCGGGTTTATAAAACTAAGTAATAATAACTATTCATAGTTTTGCAGATGGATTTTCCAGTTCATCCCCGCATTCGCTGCACTTCCAGGTATGTACGCAGACCACCCCTCCGCATTTATTGCATGCCCATTTTTGATTCTCGGTCAGCAAGAATTCATCGATGCCCTTCTCTTTTATCATATTGAGGTTGTCTATTACGCTCATCCCATACTTTGTCCTGTACCGTTTGTCAAACTGCTTCAGTCCTGTGCAGGGAAATCCTTTGCATTGAAAGCAGTATGTGCCGGATATTCCATTCAATTCTTCGCAGTGCTTTAGGCGGCATGTAACACAGTGCTTCGGTTTCTTCTCGTCTGGACCATGACACCCCAGACACTTATTCTTTTCACGTAGGTGCACCATGCATACTCCACAATTAATGCCGCAGGGAGCAATCATGGTTTTGTCACTGTTTATTGCATCCATTTTTCTAAGCTTCTCTCCTGTTTTCATATCTCTTTCATGAACACGACCCGGTGCTCTCCCGGACCTGCATAGTCAAGAACAACATTGAACCCATCAATAACATCCTTCCCAACAAGTTTCATGCCAATGCTTCTGTGAAACCTTATAGAGTCCGTATTTGTTGGTCTGGTAATGGCCTTGACCTTCAGACAATTCTTTTTTCCAGCGCATTCGATAAAATGCTCATAGAGTTGCCGGCCCAGGCCAAGTTTGCGGTAGTCATTCCTGACAGCCAGCAGATGTACGTAGGCTACGGGCTCTGTCTGAGAATAGAAACCGAAAAGGTAAGCACAGACCAAGCCGCTGTCCCTGTCCTTAATCGCGAAAGCCGTATTTCCGAATTCATTTATGATAGTGGGATGATGCAGGTGCAATGTCCTGTCGCTTCCCCAGAACTCCGTGATGTTTGAAATGATCTGATCGAAACCATCTTTACTGCAATTGGTAACTTCCATGATCGAACCTCCTGGCCATGAAGTTACTTTGTAACTTCATAATATAAATGATGATAAGTCATAGAAAAACTTATAGGACTAAGGAAATTGCGTTATTCATTTAGGGGTCACAAGATGAGTTAATGAATTAGAAAGAAAAGTCAATCAGACCTTTCCAATCACTCAGCAGCGCACCTGCTCGCAGTCAGTCTTTCAAGACATCCTGCCAGCCTTTTGATCCCCTCTTCGATCTGCACGAAGTCCGAATTGGAGAAGTTCAGCCTCAGGGTATTATTGCCGATCCCGTCCTCTGTGTAAAAAGGACTGCCCGGAACGAAGGCAACGTTCTCCTTTATTGCAAGGTCGAACAGGTCCATTGATGAAATACCGTCAGGCAGCGTGACCCAGACGAACATCCCGCCTTCGGGTGTGGTATACTTTATCGTGTCAGGGAAATGCTCGGTCATCAGCCCGACCATCAGATCCCGGCGTTTACCATATGCATCCCTGATCTTCAGGATGTGTTCATCGATATCGTTATCAAGCAGGTACTGGTGGATGATCCTCTGGGAAAGATAGTTCGAGTGCAGGTCAGCGGCCTGTTTTGCAACGAGAAGTTTCTCCATTATCTCCCTTTTTGCACATATCCATCCCATTCTCAGGCCCGGGGCGATGATCTTTGAGAAAGAGCCCATAAGTATGGTATCGTCTGAAAAGTTCCTGATCGTCGGCAGATCCTCGCCCACAAATCTTAGCTCCCCATATGCATTATCCTCAACACAGACGACATTGTGCTTCCTGAGAATATTGGCAACGGCTTTTCTCTTTTCCAGGGAATACGTGGTCCCGGACGGATTCTGGAACGTAGGGACGGTGTAAAACAGTTTTGCCGGACCTTCATCCAGAGCACTGTCCAGCAGCTCGGTATCAATACCATCTTCAAGCAGTGGTACGCTCCTGAACTCCGGCTCGAAGATGGAAAAGGCCTGAATAGCTCCAAGGTATCCTGGTTGCTCGATAACGACTCTGTCCCCCTTGTTAAGGAAGACCTTTCCGATAAGGTCAAGGCTCTGTTGTGAGCCGTTGGTGATCAGTATCTCGCCGGGCTCAATTCTAAGCCCGCTCTTTTTGTAATATCTCTCTGCAATGAACTCTCTCAGGGGCAGGTACCCTTCGGTGGTGCTATACTGAAGAACGCTCACTCCTTCTTCCGACAGGACTTTTGCGGAGGCTGCTGCGATCGCTTCCACCGGGAAGAGGCCCGGGTTTGGAAGTCCTCCCGCAAATGAGATGATTTCCGGTTGCTCGGTAACTTTCAGTATCTCCCTGATGAAGGACTTACGTGTGGCCTTCATTCTGTCAGCGAATATAGTGTTCATGCAGGTACATTCCTAATCCCTGATCGAAATTAAATCTTTTTATCAAATATACTTTTTCTACAATTTCGCTGTACGCCTTGAATACTGCTAGGGGGCTTGTGTCCGGAAGAACCTTTTTACTTTGATGGACTCTTTTATATACACCAAAAACGAAGTAAGTGCCGATGGCCTCAAAATCCTTCATCAATGAGATCCTGAGAAAAGGCATTCATCTGACGTCTATCCTCATAGTGCTGGTCTATTTCTTTTTTGGGAAACAGGCAACGCTCACGCTTCTCATAACATATCTGGTGATCATTCTGACCATCGAGCATCTGAGGCTTGACAGGGGCTTCAAACTTCCTTTTGTGAATTTCCTGCTGAGAAAAAAAGAGATTGCAGCTCTTGGTTCACATGTCTATTTCACCCTTGGTGCACTTATTGCGGTATCTGTTTTTAGTGAGCATGTAACCTATGCAGCCTTACTGATGACCACTTTTGGCGATGCCAGCGCAGCACTTGTAGGTAAAAGGTTCGGAAAGATCAGGATATTCAGGAATGGTAAGTCTCTTGAAGGTTTCATTGCAGAATTCATTGTTGACGTTTTAATAGGCTATGTCTTCCTTTCCAGCTGGCCCGTCGCAATCCTGATGGCTGCAGTGGCAACTCTGGTGGAGACATATTTCGTGAAGATCGATGACAACCTTGCTATCCCGGTATTTTCAGGTTTCTCCGTCGAACTCTTCTTTTTCCTGAATTCCTATTTCTGAGGAATGCCTATATAATCTCTATTTAAATACATATCTTAATTTTCCCCGGATAATTCCTCGCTTAAATCAAACTGGTTTGTTTTCAATACAACCTAATTTTTTGAAAAGATATTTATAGGTCGCGAATATAGGCTATTATACACGAAAAATATCAACCATAACTATTGCGAGGAACTAAATATGACATCTTGGGAATACGAAATAAGATCAGTTAGGTTTGGTGAATGGGGTCTCACAAAAGAGGACCTGAATGAGCTTGGTGTAGATGGCTGGGAGCTGGTCAAGTTTTCAGGCGACGTTGATGAGAATGGCATGACGAAGGCTTTTTTCAAAAGACCTCTCGACTGTCTCGAAACATAGATCCGGAATTGAATTCCCTTTCTTTGTTAAAACAGTACTATAATCTCTTTTTGACATTTTGTTATTTTATCCTTTATTTCTTCATTCATTCTATGATATCGGCTCTCTATGGCATATTGCAGATTCAGAAATATGTTAATAATAGGGCTGCCATAAGTTTCATTGAGTGAACTTAACGTAAACACAACATTTGGGGGTAAGTATGAAAAGTAAATTACTGGTCTTAATTGCTATTGTAAGCGCTTTTCTTGCAATAGGATGTACAACGACTGATTCAGGTGAGTCGGAGACTTCAGAGAATGCAACAAGTGCTCAGTCGGATGCTGCAGCACTTTATACACAGATAACCGAAGAGGATACTTATAAGGAATGGGAGTTGATGCCGGGCACCAGTGAAATGGATCCGGGAACCGGCCCTCATGGGGACATGATAACGGTATATGTGTCAGACGATGCCTTCTCGGCTATTGGGGGCAATGCTGAAGTTATGCCAAACGGCAGTATTCTCCTGAAAGAAGGATACAGTTCGGAAGGAGAACTTGAACAGATCGTCCTTATGCAGAAGATCGATGGTTATGATCCCGAACATAACGATTGGTTCTGGGCAGCCTATTCTCCTGATGGAGAAGTGCTTAGCGAAGGAAGCCTGTCAACATGCTACGACTGCCACTCTCAGGTACAGGATAACGATTACATCTTCACGGGCAGCTTGAATGAAACGGCTTGATCATGATCTGTAAGCCCAATATCTTTTCTTTTTTTGGATGAGGCGTATCAGGCAATCTATTTTTCGGTAATGCTTTAAACTTTGTTCACTTTGGTATTATTGGGGAGTTGAAATGAGAAAACTATTGAAATGGCTTTTAGCCATGGTGCTTGTAGCAGCAGCGGTGTTTGCTGCAGGCTGTACGGATTACGGATCAACGGATGGTTCCGCTGATAACACAGAGCAGGTTCAGACCGACAAAGTCTCTATGATGGATTTACAGTTCCAGCCTCAAAACATCAGGGTTTCGGCCGGGGATACTGTCACATGGATGAATGATGATTCAGTGGTACACACTGTAACTGCCGATAACGGTGAGTTCGATTCGGGTCGCCTTGAGCCCGGCCAGACCTTTACTCATGTCTTTGAGGAAGCAGGGACCTCTGATTACAGGTGTACTATACATCCTGGCATGGTGGGCACTGTTACTGTGCAATGATGTTCCAGTAAGGACTGAACAATTTGATCCCATCCATTAAACAGAGGCTTCTATGTTCGAAGATCGAAGAGATGCAGGAGAAAAACTTGGAAAAGCGCTGGACAGGTACAAGGAAGAGAATGTACTGGTACTTGCCATACCCAGAGGTGGAGTGGAGGTCGGCTGCCAGGTGGCCAGGTATCTGGATGCTGAATTTTCACTGCTTATTACCCGGAAACTTCCTTTTCCCGACAACCCGGAAGCAGGGTTTGGTGCAATAGCTGAGGATGGCAGTACTTTTGTTTTCAGTGATGCTGCAATGTGGCTGTCGCAGGGTATGATGGACCGGATAGTGCAAGAACAGTCAGGGGAGATACTAAGAAGAATAGAGATTTTAAGAAATGGTAAACCTCTGCCGGAAATAAGCGGGAGGACTGTTATATTGGTGGATGACGGGCTTGCGATGGGTTCTACCATGCGGGCTTCGATAATGTTCTGTAAGAAAAGAGGAGTCAGAAAGATCATTGTCGCAGTTCCTGTTGCAGGACGAGAAGTTGCTGAAGATATCGGCAATATTGTCGATGAAGTTGTCGTGCTTGAAACGCCGGATAATTTCATGGCAGTTGCCCAGGTTTACAGGAACTGGTATGATGTTTCCGATGAGGAAGTGCTGGAAATCTTGAGAAAAGGATGTTCCTGAAGTATCATTTTTAATGGATCTGGAAAAATCAATAAGTAGAGAAGTAAAACAAAGTTAAAAAACAGAAAGGGGATATGGCCCTCAGGCCAGAATCTCTTTTTTGATATCTTTCTTGATCTCTTTCTTGCGGATCACTGGAGTCGCAGGTTCATTCATAGTTGCAGGCTGATCATCAAGTGTGAATTTTGAGATCGTCTGTTGCATAGCTGCAGCCATCTGTGCAAGCTCATGTGCATTTTCTGCAAGTTCGTTCATCGAGGCAGTTTGCTGCTCGACTCCTGCAGCAGCTTCCTCGGTTCCTGCAGCAGCTTCCTCTGAAATAGCTGCGACCTCTTCAACTGAAGAAGTTATTTCTTCGATCGAAGCTGATTGTTCCTCTGCAGCAGCAGCAATGTTCTGTGCCATTTCAGCGACCTTGCTACTTTCTGCAACGATGTTCTTTACAGCCAGGACCGTCGCGTTCAGTGCGCTGACACCTGCACCGACTGTTTCAGTGCCGCTTTCCATCGCTTCGACCGCTTCCCGTGTTCCATCCTGTATCTCATGGATCAGTTGAGATATCTGCTTGGCAGCATTGCCTGAATCTTCCGCAAGCTTACGAACCTCATCCGCAACCACCGCAAAACCACGTCCATGTTCTCCTGCCCTCGCAGCCTCGATCGCAGCATTGAGCGCAAGCAGGTTGGTCTGATCGGCAATGCTTGTTATGAGATTGACTATCTCTCCTATCTGCCTTGATTTTCCTTCAAGTTCGGTAATTACTGATGCCGAACTGTCAGTTGCCATCTTGATAGCATCCATTTGCGTCAGCATGGTCTCGGATTCATTACCAACCTGGTGTATGAGGTCGCTGGTAACTGTTGCAGTCTCAGCGGCCTGTTGTGCATTGACAGCGATATCCTGTACATTTGATGTCATGTCTGTCATGGCCCTGGCAACGTCCTCACTCTTGGAAGACTGGTCCTGTGCACCTTTAGATATCTCACCGACTGTGGCGGATATCTGGTTGGACGCAGCGGTCATCTCCTCAATTGAAGCCGATATCTCCTGGGCGGTTGCTGCGACGTTGTTCGCATTTTTACTGACCATGCCGATGATATCCGTAAGAGTATTCAGGATGTCATTCAGCCCCCGTGGTATTGCTGTAAAGTCAACACCAACATCTGTATCGGCGCGGGAATTGATCTTACCTTCCATAGCATCGGAGGATATGTTCTGGAAATCATCGACTATGTTCTGTATGCCTCTGGATATCGTCCTGCTTATGTATAATGAAAGAGCAGAACCAAGGATTATGAAGATCAAAACAGCTATCATGATGCCATTCCTTATGGCAACCACAGGAGCCATGAATTCGTCCACATAGGTTCCGGATGCTATGATCCAGTCCTTGTCTTCATAGTATGCGTAACTCATCATCTTGTCCCGTCCTTCCCACTCATACACAATGTCACCGGTCTTCCTGGAAGTCATTTCTCTGGCAAAATCATTTGCAATGAGGTTCTCTCCTTCCTTTGTTGGATGAATTATGAGGTTACCGACGGAATCCATGACATACATATATCCAGTTTCACCAACTGTGATCTCTGACATTTGCTCTTTGATAAGTTGCCTGTAGTGCTCTTCGGGCAGGCCAACGAAAAGAACACCAATGATCTTACCCGAGTTATCTTTAATCGGCTCATAAATTGTCAGGTACCATTCACCCAATACATCAGCTCTACCGGTGTAAGTTTGACCCCTGGTGACAACATTGTTGTATACCGTATCAGACAGGCTTGTTCCAATCACCCGGTCTCCATTTTCGTTAGTAATGGTGCTGGATATACGGACTGCAGAACCATTCTTTATCTGGAAAATGGTTACGTCTTCTCCTGTTTTATCCTTGATGCTATCGACGATGTCGTTATTGCTGTTCACTGTATAATCATTACCCAGCATCATCTTGCCACCTACAATGGCAGGATTGCCATAGGCGTAGACTTCATTTCGAGCTACATCTATGCCAACCTGAAGTTTTTCCTGGGCACCAGTAAAAGTAGCTTCAATATATTTTTCTTCCAGGAATACCTGGTCATTGAGTCTTTCACCCAGCTGTGTACTTATGCTGGAGGCAGTTTGTTCATAGGCATAGAAGCCTACCAATGTTACAGGTACTATGGCCAGGATCAATGCCAGGGCAATGATCTGACGGCTGATTGGTATATTTTTGAGATTCATTTTACACCCTTGTAATCATTATCATATGTGTGATATTGTGTAACAATATGTCTCAGTTGATATATAATAATATCATATAAATTAATAATATTATATTATTGCATTTATTCAAATAACAGCAGAAAATAATCATGAGGCTATATTCTTTGAAATGTTATGCAGGTTTGATGTCTCTATTGATTGTTGCATGTACATTTAGAAAAATATTTGTTCATGCAAGTGTACTGAATTCATTGGAAAGAGGTGTATTTGTAGTTATGTGTAAAAGAGACGAAATCAAACATGCTGGGATGAATAGATGCAAAGATTTTACAACCAATGATTAGGACGATTGAATTTTCAATGTCATTGAATTATACCGTAGGGTATCTGTTTAAGTCGGGTTTATATTATATAAAATAAGACAAAACTACTTCTTGCGGGTTAGGGGACAACCCGTGGGTAAATGTCGCAAGAGAGTCGGGATAAACAAGGTAAGCAAAAACTTGGATTCGCAAGGAAAGAGGCACCTTAAGTGGGCCGTTTTTCAGGTGCCTCCCCTTACTACCGTTTTTCAATTTGTCGTTTTTCAGTTTACCGTTTTTCAGTTTACCGTTTTTCAGTTTACCGTTTTTCAATCATTATCATACTGGAAAAATATGTTCTTCCAGTGATAACGACTTACCCCTTACATGTCAAAATGGTAAAAAAATGTTCCTATATATTCATTTAAAAGCAAATTTCATTCTATATAGGCATGTTTATTTCGTCGTACTTTATTTAGATATATTTTTTATACATAATAGCTACATTTGCAAGTGTATCAAGCTGGTATTTTCAGTGTAAAAAATATCAGTAGACAGTATTTTGGGCAGATGGTCTCAAGTAAAATATATATGTGTATATATATTATTTATCACATGTGGTAACTATTTATCTTTCTCTGTAAAAATGCTGGAATCAGGGATGAG
>JAWSUM010000092.1:0-11001 GCA_033549165.1 Methanolobus sp. | reverse complement strand
CGCGGAGAGTCTCAAAGGCTGCAATCGCATATATACCTTTTCATCCCGGAGGACAGGGGTATTGATTGTCAGCTTTTGGTGAATGTCAGTGGCAATAACCACATTCCCATCCGGAATATAACTGTTAGTTTTAATCCGATATAAGACTTGTGGAAGCCTCCAATTATGCAAAATTCAGCAGACAGTCATGCCATAGCACACATGTAAGCCACTTTTGCAGAGATACCTTAATGCGCACACTGGTATATAATAATGACGTATTTAATTAATTTAGAAAATATATAACATGACTCAACGCAAATCGACAACGTGTACGCAACATTTAACAACATATGGGACATAGCAGTACTAAAATCCGAGAAAAGATCGAATTTAAAAGAGGAATCATAACTGCAGAAGAAGAATCATGCTGAAAATGCGGATACAGCCGCAGTCACCAGAGTCAGAACCCCACGTAAAGAAAACAAAGAGGTACTTGCTACAGTCGAGAGCATGCTCGGAGCAAATCGTGTAAGACTAAGATGCATGGACGGTGTTGTACGGATGGGGAGAATCCCCGGTTCGATGAAGAAGAAGACATGGATCCGCGAAGGTGACATCGTTATTGCAGTTCCGTGGGAATTCCAGGATGAAAAGGCGGACGTCATCTGGAAATACACACGTCCACAAGTAAACTGGCTGGAACGCAAAGGATACCTTAAAGGTTAACCCAAAATGAAAAAAGAAGTTGCTAAAAAGGTGCAACGTATTGACACCCAGGTCGATAAAATGCGCATGCTGCGCAAAGATACCGACACCCTCAAAGTGAAAGAGAATGTATTTGACGACGCAACCCTGAAAGCTCTTTACACCGCATCCAGCAAGGGAATTCTCGTTGCCATCGGAGGCTCCATCAGCACAGGAAAAGAAGCAAACGTATTCCTGGGAGAAGGGAAAGATAGAGACATCGCGATAAAGATATACAGGATATCATCAAGCACCTTCAACTCAATGGAAGAATACATCCTTGGAGATCCCAGGTTCCGTAACGTGAGACATGCAAAAAAGGACATCATTTTCGCCTGGACAAAAAAGGAACATCGCAACCTCACACGTGCAAAAGAAGCAGGCATACGTGTCCCGGAACCCATATATGCCGAACGCAACATCCTTATAATGGAATTTCTTGGGGAGGATGAAAGACCCTACCCCCTTTTAAAAGACATTGATCTTGATACAGAAAATGCAAAGCTCATTTTCGATACGATTGTCAGATATGTGGAACTCCTTTATGTAAAGGCAAACCTTGTACACGGAGATCTGAGCGAATATAATATAATAGTGAACCCACGTACAATGGAACCCATCTTTATCGATATGGGCCAATCGGTCACGCTCGAACACCCAAAAGCAAGGGAATTCCTGATGCGCGATATAGAGAATGTAATGCGCTTCTTCAAACGTTACGGAATAGAAGGACAAGCTGAAGAGCTCTATTCGACCATGAAGGAGATAAAACAAAAGAACCAATAGCTTACATAATACTAACTGGTAGATTTACTATGACACATGTAAAAGTTCCCAAGGACAGAGTAGGTGCCATCATCGGCCCGAAGGGATGCGTTAAAGAATTAATTGAAAGCAAGTCAAGTGCCGAACTTGACATTGACAGCGAGAGCGGAGTAGTAGAAATAATCCCAGGGGATGACCCCGTAGGCGCCATGAGAGCTGCTGAAGTTGTGAACGCCATCGCACGAGGATTCAATCCTGACAAGACAATGTCTATGCTGGATGATGACCTTATAATGCTCGAAGTGATAGACCTTTCCAAGACTGCCAATACACAAAAGGACCTCCTTCGTCTAAAGGGCAGGATAATAGGCAAAGGCGGAAAGACAAGAGAAATCACTGAAAGGCTCATTGGAGTTAAGATATCCGTCTACGGAAAAACCGTCAGCATAATAGGAAACCCGGAGCAGAACCAGATAGCAAGAACAGCCATAGAGATGCTCGTTGAAGGTGCACCACACGGAACCGTGTATAGTTTCCTGGAGAAAAAAAGACAGGATCTGCTGCAGTCCCAGCTTGATTACCACTGATTTTAGTATTATATTATAATAAGAATATTTAAATGTCTTGAAGTGAATATAACATCGGTGGACAAATGAGAGGATACACTAACAGATCTGAAATCAGAATGTATGCAGTTTTTGCTCTTATACTACTACCCATTGCAGTTCTCTGCTATAATGGAAGCCTGTCCATCGGAACTATACAGGCATATCCTCTCCTGGCAATTCTTATTCTTATGCTTGCGGGATCACCTGTGGAGATACCTGTACTCAAGACCAGGTCCAAAAAGACCGAACAGCTTTTCAGATTCGCGCCACTTGTTGAGGATATATATTCAGTACCGGTTGTCAAGGAACTCAACATAGGCAAGGAGAGGGTGTTCGACACAACGATCACGCTGAACGTTGGCGGCTTTGTAATCCCATTGATTGCAATTGTATATCTTTTTTTGACTCAGTCAAACATCACTGCCATTGAAGTGATGCTTATAATAATAGTTGCTGTAACGCTCTTATCAGAGATCATGAACGGCGTTGGCATAATGGTTCCGCATTATATTGGGATCATAGCAATTCCGTTCTCACTTCTTACAGCACCCCAGAATGCTGAGTCCATAACCTTTATTGCAGGGATAGGAGGCATATTGCTGGGAACAATAGCATCCGTCATCGCATTCAATAAAGAAAATAGCGGCAGCGCCTACATAAGCATAGGCGGGGCCGGAAACTTCAGGGCGATATACATAACCGCACTTCTTGCAAGCCTTATCTCATATTTCACCTGATGTACCCAACCTTTCTGCCCTTCTTTTCTCAATCCTTTCCTGCAGCATCTGGGACGGTATGCTAAGCGCACGATACTTAGCTATTCCCGAATTCGTGAATCTGAATGGCTGCGGCGTATGATCTACCTTTGTTGCTCTCATTTTCTGAACAGCCATGACGGGCATAGGAGTAGTATCTATATCATTGGTCTGGATGAAATCAAGAAAGATCACGCCGTCTCCCAGGAAATCAAAATCATCAAACTGCTTCTGTTCAATACCATGGGTCTTCTCAGTTACAAGCAAGGATGTGATCATATTCTTCTTGAGCAGCCTGTGGAGTCCCCTCCATGCAGTCGATGTCCTGAAATCGCCGGGAGCTGTGAAAACATTCAACGAATCGAACACAACACGTTCTGGCTTATGTGAGTCAATGATCTCTATCATCTCTTCGGAAGTCAGCATGGAAATACCGAATATCTCCAGATATCCGTCATCAATGTATTTCCCTACATCCCACCCGAACCGGGTGAAATGTTGCACAAGTTGTTGCGCCCTTTCCTCGAATGAGAAAAAGATGCATCTCTCTCCCTTTTTCACACCTTCCATGAGATATTGCATGGAAAAGGTTGTTTTTCCGGTCCCTGGAGGACCGGTCACTATGATCGCAAAACCTTTTGGGAAACCTCCTTCGAGGAAATCATCTAGCCCGGGTATCCCGGTATTTATGCGTTTTATCAGTCTTTCAATGTTCTGAGTATCAAGTTTTGCTTTGAAACGAGTAGTATCGAGATTAAGAAGAGCTTTTTCCAGTACGACGTTTTTCGCACCAAGTTCTTTTTCATATCTTTCAAGGACCTTGATAGCATCTGCACTTAATGTAGTATGAATGGGGAATTTTGTTTTCATCACACCACCATGAACATTAATAGTGCTTTATATATTTAAAATGTTATGGTTTTATGTACATACGCAAATTTTTATGTACACAACTATTCCTCTTCATCAATGACCATTCCTTTTCCGGGAAGGAAGTTTCCACGACCTCTTGATACAAGTATCTCACCGTCCCATATGATATCTCCCCTCGCTATCGTATAATCAGGGAAGATTCCATCCATACCTTCATAAGGCGTCCATCCTGCCTTACTATGCAGACGGTCGCCTTTGATCTCACTCACTTTGGAGGGATCCACAATTACCAGGTCTGCATCGAAGCCTTCTGCAAAAACACCCTTGGAGTAACGGGTAAGGCCGAATATCCTTGCAGGATTCCTGCTTGTCACATCAATCATCCTCCCCAGAGGTATCAGATTCCTTTTAACCGCAACAAGCATCAATGGAAGCATTGTCTCCACACCCGGTACACCCGATAGAGCGGATCTTATGTCAGTGTCCTTTTCTGCCTCCGTATGAGGGGCATGATCCGTTGCCACCATATCTATAGTACCGTCGTTCAAGGCATTCAGAAGCATTTTCGGGTTACGGCGTTCCCTGAGAGGCGGGTTCATTTTCCCAAAGGATCCAAGCCTGTCCCAATCCTTCGTTGAAAGGAAGAGGTGATGCGGAGTTACCTCACTGGTTACCTTCACAGTAGCGCCGGAACTCTGCTCAATATACCGTTCCTTGCGCAACAGACCGACCGTCTCGAATGCACTTATATGGCAGAAATGAGTCCTTGTTCCGTTCTTCGAAGCCAGCTTAAGGGCCTTTTCAACTGCAAGAGCCTCACAGAGATTTGGTCTGGCCCTGGAATGGGATTGCGGCGAGAAATCATTCTTCAGGAAAGACTCGCACTCCTGCCGCATCTTCTCATCTTCCGCATGGATACATGCTACTGAATCAAGTCCTTTGATGACCGATAATGCCTCGTCAAGAGTCTCCTCACTTATATTGAGCGCGCCCGTGGATTCAGCCATGAATATCTCACCAAAGGCAGTTACCCCAAGTGCCCAGAGCTCGGGAAGCTTTTCAATGTTCTCCGTAACCCCGCCGTATATCCCGAAATCAACAATCGATTTCCTGTTCGCAAGTTTCAGTTTCTCCTTGAAGGATCTTTTGTCTATTGTGGGAGGGATAGTGTTAGGATGTTCGATTACAGTAGTAACACCACCAGAAGCTGCAGAACATGAACCAGTGTACCAGTCCTCTTTTTCCGTCATGCCGGGTTCCCTGAAATGAACGTGTACGTCGATCGCCGCGGGCAGGGTAAGGGCGCCCTTGGCATCTATGACCTCATTCAGCCGCTGGACATCGATCTGTCTTGCAATCTTCGTTATTTTCCCATTCTCGATCAGCACCTCAGCAGGCTGAAGATAATTGTTCACAAAAACTTTGGTATTCTTTATCAGGATATCAGGCATGACAACACATATCTTTTTCAGAGTATATGCATTTTATGATAGCAAGATACTGTATGATCCACTAAGTAACACCGGAACATATTTGCCAAAGATATAGAATGTATATAATTAATAGCTGCTATATAGAATATAATATGCGTAGGGGATCTCGTAGGAATATATATTGTACATACATAATTTTTATGTAGTCTTTTCGTATTGGTTCAGTGACCACAAATTAATCGTGTAGCATAAAACCAATAGGAGAAGAAACGTTATGACAAAGCAGTTCTTAAGGAATATCTCCATCTGTTCTATCGTATTACTTATTCTGATGTCAGCATTTACCGGTATCGGTTGTGTTGACCAGGAAGCAGATGCAGGAGAGACAGAAAACACCGAAGCAGGTGCTTCCGGAAGTATTATTATAAAAGGTTCTGACACAGTACTCCCTCTTTCCCAGGCAGAAGCCGAGGATTTCATGATGGAGAACCCTGATGCAAGTGTTACCGTTATCGGCGGAGGATCAGGAGTAGGCATTGCAGCACTCGTTGACGGCGAAGTCGAGATTGCGATGGCTTCAAGACTGATGAAAGACTCCGAAATTGCAGAAGCTGAGAGCAACGGCATCACACCAGTCAAGCACGAAATCGCAATCGACGGTATTGCAGTCATAGTCAATCCCGAGAACCCTGTCAACGAACTCACCTACGATCAGCTTAAGGGAATCTATGACGGAAGTATCAGCAACTGGGCAGATGTTGGCGGCGATGACCGTCAGATAGCAGTCATGAGCCGTGACAGCAGCTCAGGAACCTACGAATACTTCAAGGAAGAGATTCTTGTTGATGAGGACTACCGCTCAGATGCTCTTACCCAACCAACCACCGGTGCAATTGTACAGGAAGTAGCCCAGAACCCAGGTGCTATCGGCTACATCGGATTCGCATATCTTGATGACAGTACAAAGGCAGTCTCACTTGATGGCGGAGACGGATTCGTGGAAGCCACCCCTGAGAACATCATCAGTGGAGACTATCCTCTTGCAAGACCACTGCAGTACTACACTAACGGCGAACCTGAAGGACTTGCAGCGGAGTTCATTGACTTCGTAATGAGCCCCATCGGACAGGAAATAGTCTCTGAAATCGGATACTTCCCTGTAGCCTGAGTTATTCCTAAAAAGTGAAGTAAATGATAAACAGGAATAAAAAGGAAAAGGCAATCGAATCACTGCTCTTCATGTCAGGGGCAGTTGCGGTGATAGCCCTTTTCCTTCTCTGCCTATTTTTATTCAGGGATGGGATACTTCTTTTCAGAGACGAGTCACTCATAGACTTCCTTACAGGTCAACGATGGTACCCGACATCCAGACCACCACTATTCGGCCTTGTACCCTTGTTCCTTGGTTCTTTAATTGTAACTATAGGAGCCATCATGTTCTCAGTCCCTCTTGGAATAGCCGTAGCGATCTACATCTCAGAACTTGCGAACCCACGTATTGCAGGAGTATTGAAACCCTTCACAGAGATACTGGCAGGCATACCATCGGTCGTTTTCGGGTTCTTCGGCCTGGTGGTGCTCGTACCGATCATCCAGGATAGCCTGAACCTTCGAACCGGACAAACAGCACTCACCGGATCAATCATGCTTGCCATAATGGCACTACCTACCATCATATCGATCTCAGAGGATGCAATAAGTTCAGTCCCGCGTTCTATCAAGGAAGGTTCCCTTGCACTGGGCTCCACAAAATGGCAGACAATCTACAAGGTGATAATACCAGCTGCACTCTCAGGGATATCAGCAGCGGTCATGCTTGGGATCGGACGCGCTATAGGGGAGACCATGACAGTCATGATGGTCACAGGAAATGCAGCAGTGATACCGGGATTCCCTTCCGGACTGTTCGAGCCGGTCAGAACGATGACAGCTACCATAGCCCTTGAAATGGGAGAGGTGCCACAGGGAAGCGAACACTTCCATGCACTGTTCGCCGTTGGTTCCGTGCTGTTCATAATCACATTCATCATTAACATTGTAGCCAGCAATATCAAAAAGAGATATAAATTCAACCTGTGATAGCGATGTTATTCAATCCCAAAACAAATGAAAAGATAGCATTTACACTGCTTAGGTTTGCCGCTGCACTGGTTGTCTTTTTCGTTATTGCCCTATTGGCATATATAATCTATAACGGACTCGATGCGCTTAGCATTGAATTCATTACAGAGATGCCACGAAACAGGATGACCGAAGGTGGCATATATCCGGCCCTTGTCGGAACTGTTTACCTGATAATATTTTCCATGTTAGTTGCCCTTCCGGTAGGAATACTTGCGGCGATCTACCTGAATGAATACGCAAAGCCAGGAAGGACCACATGGACCATAGAACTTGCGATCAACAATCTTGCAGGAACACCATCAGTTGTCTTCGGACTGTTCGGACTTGCAATGTTTGTGAAATACCTTGGTTTTGGCCCTTCAATACTTGCAGCCTCTTTAACCCTTGCCCTGCTTATCCTGCCGGTCATCATAAGAGCCAGCCAGGAGGCCCTCATCACAGTTCCAAAGGAGTACAGGGAAGCATCACTTGCTCTGGGAGTTACTAAATGGCAGACAATACGCAAAGTCGTGCTCCCGGCAGCGATACCAGGAATGGTGACCGGAGCTATACTAAGTGTAGGAAGAGTGGCCGGAGAAACAGCACCAATATTGCTCACGGGCGCAGCTTACTTTTTGCCCAGACTGCCAGACTCGGTGTACTCACAGTTCATGGCACTTCCTTATCACCTGTTCGTGCTGGCAACCGCAGGTACGAACATCTCACAGACCAGGCCCATACAGTACGGTACCGCACTCGTGCTGCTGATGATTGTTCTTGGTGTGAACCTTATAGCAATTTACATCAGGAACCATTACAGGAAAAAACTACAACGATAGTCACTATCATACACATTTAGCCAAAAAGAATATTTTATGATATTAGAGGTGCATTAAATGTCAGATAATTTCGCTAACGGAACAGAGATAGCGGTCAAAGACCTGAACCTCTGGTATGGGGAGAACCACGCCCTCCATAACATAACGATCAATATTCCAAAAAATAGCGTAACAGCCTTCATAGGTCCGTCAGGTTGCGGGAAATCCACATTCCTCAGATGCTTTAACAGGATGAACGACCTCATCCCGAGCTGCCGTATCGAAGGTGAAGTTGATATAAACGGGGAGGACATATACGCCAAAGATGTGGATGTCGTTGATCTCAGGAAAAGAGTGGGTATGGTGTTCCAGAAACCCAACCCTTTCCCTATGTCCATATTCGACAATATCGCATACGGTCCACGCATACACGGAGTGAAGAAGAAGGAAATTGGTGGCATGGTAGAGGAAGCACTCAAGTCAGGTGCCCTTTGGGGAGAGGTCTCGGACAGGTTGAACATCTCGGCCCTGGATCTCAGTGGTGGACAACAACAGAGGTTGTGTATAGCAAGAACGCTTGCCGTGAAACCCGAAGTGATACTCTTCGACGAGCCCTGCAGTGCTCTTGACCCCATATCCACGAGCAAGATAGAAGACCTTATATTGGAGTTAAAAAAGAACTATACTATAGTTATAGTGACTCACAATATGCAGCAGGCTGCCAGGATATCCGACTATACGGCATTCTTCCTGCTGGGCGACCTGATAGAGTTCGGAAAAACCGAGCAGATATTTGAGAGCCCGCAGGAAAAGGCAACTGAAGACTATATCACTGGAAGATTCGGGTGAAGAAAACATGACACGCACACAATATCAGCAAAACTTGGATACCCTCAGAAGATACGTCACTGAAATGGGAGAAAAATCTTACCAATCAGTTGCAGATTCCATGGAATCCCTGAATTTGCTGGACATGGGGCTTGCAGAAAAGGTCATTCAGGGAGATAAGATAATTGATGAATACGACCTGAAAATAGAAAAATGTGTCAGTCAGCTAATAGCACGCCAGAGCCCTACTGCAGGAGACATGAGACTCGTCACGTCCTGTTTAAAGATATCACTGGACCTTGAAAGAATGAGCGATCTTGCTGTGGACATTGCCAAGATCACAAAATGCATTGAAGAAGAACACACAAAACCCTTCGCCAATATTCTTAAAATGTCTGAGTTGGGAAAGGAAATGTTGCAGCATTCCATAGTGGCCTTTGATACACTGGATGAAGAACTGGCAAGGAAAACAGCTGCAAAGGATGATGATGTCGACAAGCTTTTCTATGGATCACAGAAAGAACTTATCGAAATGATGAGTGAGGACAGGTCAATAATTAATAATGCCTCTTATCTGCTATTCGTCATCCGATACCTCGAAAGGATAGGAGACCATGCATGCAACATCTGCGAAAGCGTTGTCTACATGGCATCTGGCG
Organism: Methanolobus sp.; assembly: GCA_033549165.1. Taxonomy (GTDB): domain Archaea; phylum Halobacteriota; class Methanosarcinia; order Methanosarcinales; family Methanosarcinaceae; genus Methanolobus. Next base: position 1,433 of record JAWSUM010000092.1, on the reverse strand, counting down.
AAAGGGCGGACCTCAATTAACATAAGACCGCTAAAAATCAAACAAGGAACTCTGGGCATTACTCACCGGGGAGTTGTCCGATGACTTTTCTTCCCTTTTCTTTCTTTTGTTCAGGGACATTTCCTTTGGCTTGTCCGAGAAGTCGAACAGACCCTTCTGCTTCGAATCATAGTCAAGATTGGCAATATCCACGCCGAACACACCCAGTATCCTCTCGACCGGGGGAAGTATCTGCTTCTTGACATAGTAATCCACATCGATGGGCACATTGTGCTCCCTGACGTAATCCGGGTCCTCAGCACGGTTGACAAAGAGATCCTTGCCCGCCACTATGACGAAGGGTATGCGCTCTCCCACAGGAGGCGGAGAACCTGTTCTTTCCTCGATCTTCTCTACAACCGTCAGATGAGGCTGTTTGTTCTTATAACGGGAAGCGCTTTTAGAGAACATCCTTGTCATCGTAAGGTCATCGATGATATCCTCATCCGTCCTAACATCGATATTCCTCACACCGTCAACGATTTTCCTGACATGTGATACGGCAGCATCGACATCACCTTCTTTGAGGACGAGTTCCAGGACCCTGTTAAGTGTCTTGGAGGTCAGTTCACACCAGTCCCGCCGCACAGTTTCCATGCCCTTGACCTTGATAGAATCCTTCCAGCCATCACCGGCGCGCTCAAAGACCCAGATAGCATACCGCTTCTTCGCTATGAAGAGACCCCTGCGGGCAATGGACTCGAATTCAAGTTCCATCGGGTCCGGAAGTGAGGCTGAGACCGTCGCTGCAATCTTGTTACCCACAAGCTCGGCATCTTCAAGTGAGACGGGGTCTTCCGAGCTGCACTGCACGAACACACTGTCCGTGTCCCCATACACAACAGAGAGCCCGACTATCCGGTCATTGTCCTTGATGGTGTCAACATCTTCTGTAAAATAGACAGTACTGTCCCTTAGTATCACCTTGTTTATGGTGCCATTGACAATTGCACGGGTATTGAGGATATTCTCCCTGCCAAAACTGGTCACTGCATTTGCAAGTGTAAGACTGTAGAGTCTCGCCCTCGTATAACCGGAATAACCGTAGAAACTGTTCAGAAGGATCTTCAGGGCAAGCTGGGTCGCATCAAGCACACGATACTCGTCCTCGCTTGCGGCAGTTTTCATGCGCTTCTTGGTTTCCACTCTCCTGTCCAGCAGACTCTCAAGGATGGCAGGCATTATACCCTTTGACACCTCCGCAGACACGAACTCTCCGCCGGAAGGCGGCTTTATGGTCTCACTTTCCGGCCTGTCCTGTTCGACCACAGTGGTATAACAGAGGTTGTGAGCCATCATGATAGTAGGATAAAGGGACTTGTAGTCAAGTATGACAATGTTCTCAAGAAGACCTTTCTTGGGCTCAAGCACCTCCCCCCCCTTGAGACCCTCGC
>JAWSUM010000091.1:0-11103 GCA_033549165.1 Methanolobus sp. | reverse complement strand
CTTCTCGAACCTTTCGACCTTTCCCGTTTCAAGGTACTCGATAATATGATCTGCAATATTCCTTCCGACTCCGGGTATATCTTCCAGACCTTTTTCTCCTTTTTCCCGGTAAATATCCCTTATATCCTCATTCAGGTCTTCGATCTTCCTGGCAGCTTTCCTGTAGGCACGGGGCTTCCATTCGACCTCGTTGAATTCCAGGATATCCGCAACTTCATACAAAGCATCTGCAATCTCGCGGTTTATCATTTCATATCCCTTATCTCCCCGACCGTTGTAGCGTCTTCCGGTCCTTTATCGTATCTTATCCTCAAAAATCGCGGGAACCTTAGAGCAAGACCCCTTTTCCCGTCTCCTCTTCCAGCCGTGTGACCGGAGCTCCTGGTTATCTGGGAACCCAGCACTTCTATGACTACAGACGGATCGATGTACTGGTCCGGCTCCATGTCCTTTCCGATTACCACATTGGCCGGGGCACTGGAGAGGAGATTATCTTCAAGCAACCTGTTCATTTCTGCAAAATCATCGTCAGTAAATCCCGTACCCACCTTGGTGAAAGTTTCGTACCGGTTCTCTTCCCTGTTGAGCACGGCACACAACAGCGCACCAAATGAGCCCTGCCTCTTCCCTCTTCCATAATAGCTCCCTACAACCACCAGATCAAAGGTTTCCCTTATTCCTTTAGCATATTCTTTCTTCCATTTGACCCAGAGCCATCCCCTTTTACCTGGCTGGTAAACAGAATCCTGTGATGTGGATTTAATAATTATACCCTCAAGTCCTTTTTCAATACATTCATCAAAAAAACCCTGTATCTCGCCAAGGTTCGAACTCACTATTCTGTGCGATAGCTTGACATTGTCTGATTCCTTCAGGTTTTTCTCAAGTGCTTTTCTCCTTTCAGGATAGGGGTCATTCAACAGGGAACTGCCTTCCAGGTAGAGCAGATCAAAGAAAAAAACAGCCACAGGTATCTTTTTTATGTATTTTCCGACATCATGTTTCCTTCTTCTTTGCATGAGGTCCTGGAAAGGTTGTATCTTCGAGTCCTTATAAGCAACAATCTCACCATCGATAACCATCTTCTCCGCACCTGCGACCTCACGGACGGCTTCGATCACATCAGGGAATTGTCCGGATATATCTTCAAGTCTTCTGGAAAATGCCCTGATATCTTTTCCATTGACATGTATCTGTACCCTTTCACCGTCATATTTTTCCTCGGCCGCCATTTCACCGGGGAACTTCTCGTTCAGCTTTTCAATAGTGTCGACCCTTTTTGCAAGCATCATCCTTACAGGCCTTCCCGGTTCAATTGAGAAGCTGTCAAGCGAAGTGATACCATGCTCTGCCAGTGACCAGGCAAGCTCACCAATGTCAGTGCAGATATTATAGGTATTCTCTACTTTCTTTGCATTCTCCCTGTCGCCTGTAAAAGCAAGAGCCAGGGCTTCTATCAGGAACTGTTCCCCGAATCCGAGTCTTAATTGTCCAAGGACTATCCGCGTTGCATATTTGGCTTCCAGGGGTGTGGACCTTTCGAGCAATTGTGCAAGGATGGATACCTTCTCACCCTGGCTTCCGCTCCCGGAACTATTCCTTATCTTCACAAATTGCCCGAAAACATCTCTTATGTCCACGGAACTTCTCTGTCTTTCGTTCAATTCGAACGCTACATTCCCAAGGTCCCCCAGTTTGGAAAATCTTTCATTTACATCTTCTTCCGGGACACTATATGCAGAAGAGATTGCCTGTATGCCAAGTTTTTCCCCGATCCCGAGGTCGATATCCTCGAACTTCGGACCTATTGTTCCCAGTGCAAGGTATGCAGCAATCCTGACATCGGCAGGGTCGAGCTCCTTGAGGAAGGATGCCAGCATTTCCACTATTTCTTTATGGGAATTTACGTCTTCTATTTTTGAATACAGATTTGCAAGTTTCCCAAAAGAACCCATACTTTCCCAGTCCAGATTTAATATTAAACTGAAGAGAGAAATAATTTAGCCTGGAGCCTGTCTTCCGGCCAGTTTCATATGTCCACCAGCCACTTAGTAATAATGCCCACAAGGACTGCGATTGTGAAGCTGAGCAAGGTGCCTATCAGTATGTATTCACTCACTTTCCTGTCGGTTGTGAATCTGAATATGGATTTTGCAGTAACCAGCAGACCGATTGCCTGATACTGCTCCAGCAGAACAAATGTAAGAAGCAGAAACCGTTCCAGACGTCCGATCCAGAGACCTGCGTTAAGCAGGCCTTCACCTTCGTTACCATCCTTATCATGATGCCATGGTTCGGTAAATTTGCCTATAAGGATACCACTGGGCCAGATAGCTATTGTGTAGGCAACGAGTAGTACCCAGATGTCTGTTCCGTTCCAGGGCAAAGGTTCAAAGCCGGTAAGGATGGTCTCAGGCCCTGCTATCACAGACCAGAGAACAATAATAGTAATGAGATGGGCCAACTGGTCCAGAACGAACCACTTCAGATCATCCTTGCGGGTAGACTTGAAACCGTCTATCAGTATGTGGGCGATCGTGTAGGCAATGAACAACCAGATATAACCATAGACACCTGAAAGCGCATATGCCAGCAAACCTGCAATAATGCCATGAATGTAAAGCCATTTAGAATGCCATTTATTCTCAAAACGGTCTTTGACCATTGACCTGTTCTGGAACACAAAGTCAGCAAGCAGATGTGCCAGAATGAGTCTTGCCAGCAGGGATATTTCCAGAATGTCGAGAGCCATCACTTATCACTCTGTACAAATATACCTGGACATTCAAATAAGCTTTCATAATTATCGAGGAACTTCTTTATTGCATCAAAACCCGCAGCTTTCAGGCTCTGAGATACACTGGACTGGGTTTTTCCTTTTCTGGATGCTATATTCTCCTGCGTAAAACCTGAGAGTCTTTCCAGAAGTATCTCCTTCTGCACATCCGTCCACCTGCCAGCAATGAAGTCAAAGAATGCGCACTGGGACTCAAACATCAGGTTCATTGCCGGGTCGGGAGTAGTGATCAGCAGATACTGCCCTTTTTCTTTCATGCTGTCAAGCGCTTTACCAGAGAGCCTGAAAGCCATTCCATCCGCTTCCCCCACACTATGGGATTCAGGGATATAATCAATTGTACCGATGCCTATTGATATCCGTGCAGGAGGGGCTTTCATATCAGCATTGGACAAACCGAGCTTCAGAGAAAGGAGTATGGAGGCCAGCAGGGCATACTCCGGATTTTTGAACACTGCCTGAAAACTATCACCCCTGAATATCTCAAAGGGAAGAAGGATATCGTCATGCATCTGTAACTGTTCCTCTAAGAATGAAAAAGAACTGCGCAGGCAGGACAGAACCGTTCTCCGGTCACCGTATTCAACAGAAGATGAACCCACAAGATCTCCTGTTATAACAGTGTATAATTTTTTTTTGCTGCTCATGGCCTTCAACCTCATAATGCGTGGATAGATATTATTATTTAAACTAATTATTCAGTAATATAATCTATACAACTAATATTCATAAATTAGAGGTTATTAAACTTATATTTGTCGCTGTGATGACTGTAGCTTTTCGTTCGGATCGTGGTGGTGCACCTTTTCTACCGAAGAAGTGGGACCAGCTATAGAAGTTACGAAGAATGATCCGTACATGTGAGGGGTCTCAAGCAACTCAAGAGGTGTTTTCATTGAAACGACCCCCTGTAATGGCATTATGCAGATGCGGGAGATCAGCTAATATACCTTTCTGTGACGGCAGTCACTTTAACATCGGATTCAAAGATGGGAAGAACTAGCTTTCTATTTATACAGATCAAATGATTAAAAAACACCCTTCATCCTTGAGATCAAACTGTCCGATATTATATGGACCTCCATTGACAGGACCATCCCTGCAACGGCTGCCATAATGAAATCCAGAGGCAGATTCCGAAGCTCGATGCCTGCAAGCAGTAGAACGGGTACAACTATCAGTGCAAGGTTCATTACTATTGACAGAGGCCCGAGTACCAGGTTATGGGAGAAGCCCCTGTGCTTGAATATGACCTTATACGGCCACCAGAGGATCTTGAACAGACCCCATCTCCTGTAAGGCTTGCTATTGATATCAAGGTCAGGACTAAGGAAGAATGTTGCAAACATGTAAGCAACAGCAAATATCAGTATCGTATAGATGTTCAGGTAGCGGGCAAATGCAGCGGGTTCTCTCAATGTTGCAAGGTAAATGAGCCCTGAAATTGCAACCATTAGCACCGCTGCGTTTATCATTTCATGCGTTTTTCCATCTGGCATTTCATCTATCCCCTCAGATAAATTTAAAGTGCACTATGATGTTAACGGTTTTATATTCTTCGTATGAAGAGAAGGAAGAAACATGAACTAAAGCCTCAGGACTAATTACTTTCAAGTGTCTCACTTTTTGAATTGGACGTGCATATCTCATCATAATGATGCCCATCATATATTATGGTGTAGATATATTTATATAGTTGAGATTAATACTAAGAATTGCAGTCACACAAGCTGAAGATGCAGAGTGATTGCAGGTCATTCGGTGGTACGATATAGACTGATCGGAAAACGCTGAAACAAAAACGAATCAAGATAAAAGAACGTTAACAGGTCTCTCCCCAATTCCCCCAAAAAACAAAGACCTGTTAACGTTCCTGCTTTCAGCAATAATTAGTGGAGTATGAGCGGGTGGGGTTGTGTCCCTTATGGGGCGGGGTTATTGTCAAAACGGGTTAAAAACAGGGTTATTGTCAAAAACAAATGGAAAGCAGTGTTCTGCTTTCCTCTCTCTTCAGAACTGGAAGATTCATAGAGTACGTTCCGGCAAGGGTCCTATTTCTGTTGTTCGCATGAACTGTTCAACTATGATCTCCCAGTCATATTTTTCCGCTTTCTGCCTGGCAGCCCTTGAAAAGGCTTCGTAGTTCTCTTCCAGGAGCAATGTTCTGGTCCTTGCAGCGACCTCCTTCTCATTCAGCAGCACCACAAAGCCGTCGACCCCATCGCTCACAAGGTATTGGGCAGCGTTGTATTCCTGGTTCACTGTGATCACAGGAATACCGCAGGCAAAGGCCTCGATGACACTTATGCCAAAGCCTTCTCGGCTTGAAGGCAGGAGGAAGACCCTTGAAGCTCTCAGTTTTTTGATCAATATGCCATAGTCCAGGAAGTCTGCGAAATCCACATTCCCGTCGATTCCAAGTTCAAGGGCAAGGTTCACCAGTTCCTCTTTCCGGGGTCCTTCGCCTATGATGCAGCATCTTATATCCGGAATATCTTTTTTTAGCAAAGATGTTGCTCTGATGATAATGTCCACGTTCTTTTCCCGGATGAGTCTGCCTGCGAACACGATATCATACTTTCTTCTGTCCGTGTCGATGGCTGCAGCTTGTTCTTTATCCTGCCCCGTTTCGGCGATACTCTTAATGTCGATGCCATTTGGTATCACAGAGATATCCTTCTCCGGGACTCCCAGATACCGGAGCCTCTTCTCAGTGAGCTCAGAAACAGCGATGTTGTTAATGGATATCCAGGCCACGGCTCGCTCCACCAGTTTTCCAAAAAAGCCCGTTCTTCCCATATACTCATACCAGTAGTCGTCCCAGACCTCATGCCATGTATAGCAGGCGGATGTCCTTTTCACGGCAGATACGAGCTTCACTGTAAAGCATGGAAAGTACGGGAAGACGCTCACATCGATCAGGTCGAATCTTTCATGCATCAGGTGAGGATACAGGTTCATGGCAAAAACTATGGCTTCAGTGATGGAGCGCCTGTCACCTGTATAGAGATCCCTTGGTGCACATACACCATGCAGCACCATCCCTTCGCGTTCGATCACATCCTCTCCTTCCCACCACCTGATCCCGAACAGGTGGACATCATGTCCCTGCCTGGCCAGGCGCCTGCCGAGTTCATATATTCGCTTTTCAGCGCCGCCTTTTACCCAGGGATAGACCGCATCATAAACAAAAGCGATCTTCATATTCTCACGCCGGGATGTCTGCGTCCAGGAACATCACGCTCATGAATATAGCACCGAAGATGACCTGGAGTCCTACAGCGATAAAGACCATTGATATGACCGCATATTCTATCTCCGAAATAGAACCATATCCTGCTGCTATCCATTTGTAGACGATATAGAGTCCCAGAGATAGACCCATCATCAAAATAAAGGAGCCTGCAAGTAGCTCTTTCTCCAGCGAGTGATACGTCAATATTTTGTTGTCCTTAATATCCGTTCTCTCGTAAAGACCATGGATAAGGCCATATGTCTTGACATAACTGCCCGTGGACAGGATCTGTGCCCCGATTATCAGTAGCATGCTACCCAGTATGAAGGAATGCAGTCCTAAATACACTACGGACCCCTGTATCAATAGTGAAGTTGTCATGAGCAGACCTATGAACATCACAACAATACCGGGAATGAATAGAAAAGGGACCGGCCGGTAAAGCATCATGAAACGGACATGACGCCAGCCATCATGGAAAGAACGCAGTTTGGATGGGGCATCCCTTTTGTAGTACGTGATGGGAACTTCTTTTATCCTCAGGCCCTTGTAAGCTGCCTCAATGACCATCTCGGAAGCGAATTCCATTCCCTTTGATCTAAGGGAGAGTTTACTCAGGCCCTCTCTGGTAAATGCTCTCATTCCACAATGAGCGTCCGATATATTCATTTTGAACAGATTATCCAGTAACCATGTCAGAAAAGGATTGCCTACGTACCGGTGTAACCAGGGCATGGAACCTTCTTTCATTTCTCCGTTCAGTCTGCTGCCTATGACAAAGTCTGCCTCATCGTTCATCAGGAAATCGAAGAAGCGGGGCAACTCCTCCAGATCATAGGTGTTATCTGCATCCGCAATAGCAATATAGTCACCTGTTGCATTTGCCAGGCCGGTTATATAGGCATTGCCATATCCTATCACCGAACCAATGACCTTTGAGCCCATAGAGCGCGCAATTTCCGGTGTGGAGTCGCTTGAATTATCAACAACAACGATCTCCCCATCAACATCATAGTAGTCAAATATTCCCTTTGCTTTTTCTATACACGTCCTGATGGTTTTTTCCTCATTCATTGAAGGCATAACTATAGAGATCACAGGCATATACAAAACCACGGATTCAGTCTGAGAACAGTCTTTTGGTCATATGGATATATCCGGGAATGACTATAATATGGCATCTCCCGATACATGGTCGGTATACATTCATACCTGACCGGTTTTCTCCCTTAATCCACACTAAATATGGTTTTCCTTTACTTAATCTAATTCTTACTGAATCAGTCAGCAGAATATATCTTTTGTAGGCATTGGAATTCGTCGTAGGATTGTGTACAATCTTTCAATAATAATGAAGAAAAATAAAACACAATCACTTTAAACATCTGCCTGGCTTACTTTGTACTGCGGTCATATAATTTTTGATCTCGAACAGATGGGTACTTATATTTGTTTTAATAAACTTATTTGAAGGGTACAGTTGGGGTTAAGGTGTCTGTGGAATGCCTGGGGAATTTGTCGGGTACGATGCTGAGATTAAGAAGATAGAGAAGGCTATAAGCAGATTCAGTTCGGGTTCAGCTGTCAATATAGCCATAATTTCGGAACCATATGCCGGAAAGACGACTCTTATGGAATTCATGTATCATAGGTTCCCGGTCATATCTACAAAAATAACTGTTCCGCCATATGGGGATAGTCTCAGGGGTTTCGAGGATGCACTGGAAAGCGAACTCAAACAGATCGTCTTTATCGATGACTGCCACCTGCTGTACAAAAGATCGGTAGGCGGATTTGAAGCGCTTGAGAGTTTTCTGGACCAAATTGCTACTAAGCCGGAACACATGTTCATTACTTCGTGGAATATCTTCTCGTGGAAATACCTGAGTGAAGTGATGCATATTGAAAAGCACTTTCCCTGCAGGATAAGCCTGCCAGAATTTGAAGTAGATGAGATAAGATCAGTCCTGATGTCCTCACCTGAAGCTTCCGAAGTGATATTCGACTCAGGTGAAACGGGCAAACTCGAGCATTTCCTCGAATTCAGGAAATATCCTCTGCGTATCAAAAGACTCGAACGGACTATCAATATTCCATTCCTGAAGCTGAACTACAGTTTCTTAAAGGAAAAACTTCAGCAGGCTGAAAAAGAATCAACAACAGAGGATCTTGCATTCATTAAAATAAAAGATATCTCCTCTGGCAATATCCTGCTTTCGAAGATCATCTGGCAAAAGAGCCTGCACAATTCCACTATCAAGGTCAGCGAGATATACTCACCGTCCTTCAAAGCTGAATTCGATTATGATACGACGTTCCTTGCTTTTATGATACTTTCAATGGGTGGTTTGTCAAAGGATAGTCTGGAAGACGCCATCGGGGATGAGGTGGATTTCATCAGGTCCCTGTCGATATTGCAGGAGCATGATATGATCGAAGTCAAAAATGGGATCTGTTCTATTAAGCCAGAAGCAATGCACTACATCGAATCCCTGGCAAGGGATGCGAGGATGATCTGATGGCGAATCCTTCTCCAGATCCAGCTGAAACACTACTCTCAGTTTTCAGCGCTGACGTTATTCTTCAGATACTTTTTCTGATCCTGCTCTCTTACCTGTTTGTAAGAGTGGCAATTTTCATCATTCTGCGCTTATCTGAAAGATTTGACAAACACAGGGTAAGGATCCGAATGTTCTCACCCATCATCAAGATACTGGTGTATCTTATGGTACTGTATTTCATAGCATCATATATCCTGGTACTTTCAACTGAACAGCTGGTAGCTTTTAGCGCGGTTGCAGGTGCAATAATAGGATTTGGCTTAAAAGACCTTTTTTCGGATCTTGTAGGAGGGATCGTGATCATACTTGAGAATCCGTATCATGCAGGAGATCAGATACGGATGGGAGATTACTATGGTGAGGTCATAGATATAGGTCTCAGGGCTACTCAGCTCAGGACACCTGACGATAATACAGTATCTGCTCCGAATAGTCTCATCTTTACAGAGAGTGTTGCCAGTGGTAATTATGGAAATTCGGAAATGATGATCGTTACGGATATGTTCATGGATCCGAAATCAGATGCATACCTAGCCATGAAAATCATAGAAGAGGCTGCCTTTACATCGAAATATATATTCCTTGACGAAGATCACCAGGTCACTGTTCTGTTGAACGAGTTCCCCTCTCACCTCAGGGTACGTGTCAAGGCATATGTCAATGATCTCAGATATGAGTTCAAGTTCAGGTCAGATATCACAAGGCGAAGCTGGAAGGCTTTCTCAGAGCATGGCATCAAAGCTCCTGAAGCGTTCTTTCCCGGATATTATCAAAGAAAAGACTCTGACCAGCGTTCCACTGCGAGAAATGAGTTTAATGATTTTACTGATATCTGATCCGCTACCATTATCGGCTACTATTATGTTCTAAAGGACAAAGGAAAATATGATTAAGGAGAGATTCTCACAGTTGGCTGGCATTTACCCTTATAATCATGTCGTCACTGCTAACGGTTTGTCCTCTCCCGTCCCGGTTGCTTGTGAAGACATAGAGATTGCCGTCAGGTCCGGCAACAACATCCCTCAGCCTTCCGAATTCTCCGTTGAGATGATCCTCAAGTTCAACGGTTACCGGGTCTGTTGTGTCAATTGATGCTTCGAACAGACTCTGGCCGCGAAGGCCTGCAAAGAACACAGAGCCGTTAAGATATGCTGCACCCGAAGGAGCCCAGGTATTGGTACCGCTCTGGATAACAGGTGATTCCATACCATCGGCTGTTTCATCACCGACTATTTCCGGCCATCCATAGTTATTGCCTGCTTCGATTAGATTCAATTCATCATGGGCACTGGGTCCATGCTCCGTGGCCCACAACCTTCCTTCTTCATCCCATGCAAGTCCCTGGGGATTGCGATGTCCAAGAGTATAGACCGGAGAATTCCCGAAGGGATTGTCGTCCGGGATATTACCCTCACCTGTTAGTCGCAATATCTTTCCTGCAAGTGATTCGGGATCCTGTGCAAGGGAAGAGTCTCCCGCATCCCCGGTTGTTATGTAGAGCAGGCTGTCCGGTCCGAACTTTATCCTGCCTCCGTTGTGTATGCCACCTGCAGGGATATTATCGATTATCACTCTATCTTCGTTCAGCTCCTCATTTTGCAAGCTGAACCTGACAACTTTGTTATACATACTGTCTTCAGAATCATATGTATAATATAGATAGACAAATGAGTTATTCTCAAAATCCGGATGTACCGCTATCCCAAGCAACCCCCCTTCACCGACGGGGTTTACCTCATCGATGGTTGACAGAGGCTTGGGAAGTAGGCCCTGGTCACTGTCTATCAGGCGAACATTCCCCGGTCTTTCAGTAAAAATCATGCTGCCATCAGGCAGGAAGTCAAGTGACCAGGGAATTTCAAGGTTTTCTGCAATTGTCACAGCAAGTGACTGGTTCTCATCGTCCTCCGTGGAAAGGTCATTGATTTGAGGAGGGTCTGTTTCTGGTTGAGAATCAATGCATCCGTAACTCAATGATGTGATCAGTAAAAGAACTCCAACTAAAAGTGAGAATTCACAGAATTTTACACTTTTTGCAAGTGTCAAATCTATCCCCATGTAAAGATAGAACTTTAAATTGATATAAAGCTACTGTTTCAACTCACTTTTAGAAATTATATTGCTCAAACCGAATATACAGATGAAGGTGTAGATGTTGGAGAATGGCTTACTTTTGCACCGTTTGTATTTGTATCAAGTTGCCGCAGGTGTCGTCAAAGACTGCTATGGTTACTTGAGGCATCACTTTTGTTGGCTCCATCGTGAACTTCACACCTAGTTCTTTTAGTTTTTCATATTCTGCACGGATGTCCTCAACACCAAAGGATGTGGCAGGGATGCCTTGTTCAAATATTCCTTTCTGGTATGTCTGTGCTACTGGATTGTCGTTCGGCTCAAGCAAAAGCTCGGTCCCGTTTTTGTCGTCAGGGGAAACGACGGTAAGCCACCTGTACTCTTCAGCAGTAATATCACTCTTTTTCACGAATCCCAGCATCTCGGTGTAGAACTTC
>JAWSUM010000090.1:0-11224 GCA_033549165.1 Methanolobus sp. | reverse complement strand
TCTGTGGATAAGTAAGATAGAATTGGCGGTACCTTCGTAATTCTCTTTCTTCGCTGCGAACCATTCCCTGCTGGTGTAATTTATCTGCAAGTTGCTCCAATAGTTTTTCACCGTAAAAGGCCCGATCACTTCCTTTTTGTTCATACTCACATATGTAAAACCCTATTGACCAGTTCCGTAAAGTAAGGCCAATATTTACGGCCTTGGAAGCCTGAACTGCGCAGTTCTCATGAACTCTTTGAATAGCTTTTACAAGAGTACTGAAATTAAAATCAGGAGCATCAGAACTATTCATATTGATTCGATCCTCCTGGCAGATGGAATCTTATATGTGTCATTTGTAATTCTCGCGACAGTGTAGCGACAATCTCTCTGCTGCTACAGACAAATCCAAATACCAATTCTCGTCTCACTGAGACGAGAATTTTACTAACTAGGGGGACACTGTCCCCCCAATCTTCAGGCATACCAGATTGAACTGCTTTACGGAAAATCATCACACTCTCCCCTTCCCGATTATCTCATCCAGCAGCCCTTCCGTTTCCTTTTCCAGTGCCAGGATGTCCGCCCTAATCTCCTCAAGCGAACGCAGCGGCTGCGGTTTGTAGAAATACCTGGTGAAGCTGATCTCATACCCAGTCCTGATGCTTGATTCGTCTATCCACGCATCCGCAGCATGCGGCAGCACTTCCCTGCGAATGAAGGCTTCGATCCCGCCTTCCTCCAGCAGCGGCACCTGCTCGGTATCTCTCAGCTCGGTGTCAGGCTCGTACTCTACGATAACGGTCTTGCCGGCCTCCTGAACTTCAAAGAGGCCTCTCAAGGAGTCGGCTTTCACTTTACCGGGCTTGTGCGTTTTCCTGATAACCGGCTCAGCGGACTCGTCCTTCTGGGCGAGGCTGTTCTGCAGCAACTTAAGCCTCTTTGCAGTGAGTTTGACATTCATCCCGGAAGCAATATCTTTGACAGTATCAATAAAAGAATTGAAATCCATATGTGGTCCGGGTCCCAGCTTTTCCACGGCCCTGTCAACAACATCGGCCAGAGTATCCTCCCTGGCTTCGGCACAGGAGACGCGGAAAGCTGTCTTGTTGCTTTCCGAAAGATCAACAGCCAGCCTCAGAGGCCTTTCCACCGTAACCTTCCAGTATCCGAAAGCATCGTTTGGGAATATCTTCGACTGCTCTGACTCCTCAAACTCAAGGAATGTATCGCATATCCTGCGTATATCTTCAGCGGAGAGCTCACAGTTCTTCTTACCAAGGTTCTTCCTGAGCGGTTTATACCACTGGCTCGCATCGATAAGCTGCACCCTGCCTCTCCTGTGTTCGGGCTTGCGGTTGCTCAGCACCCAGATATACGTTGCAATGCCGGTGTTGTAGAACATGTTCAGAGGCAAAGCCACGATAGCCTCCAGCCAGTCGTTCTCGATTATCCACCTGCGGATATTGCTCTCACCCTGTCCAGCATCACCGGTGAACAGTGAGGAACCGTTATGTACCTCGGCGATCCTGCTGCCAAGGGCCGTATCCCTCTTCATTTTCGACAGCATGTTCACAAGGAACATCATCTGCCCGTCACTGGAACGTGTGATAAGTGAAAATTCGGGATCATCATCATGGTTAACAACAAAACGCGGATCTTTTATCCCGGTCTTGCCACCCATCCTCTCAAGATCGCTCTTCCAGCTTTTCCCGTAAGGTGGATTCGAGAGCATGAAATCAAATTCACGTGAAGGGAAAGCATCATTTGCGAGTGTAGAATACTCTGGCCCTCCCACGAGATTGTCTGCCGCCTCACCTTCTCCCTTAAGCAGGAAATCCGCCTTAGCAATAGCATAGGTCTCCGCGTTGATCTCCTGTCCGTAAAGGTGAGTCGACACCTGCTTGCCATGCTCCTCAGAAAGCTGTAGTAATGTCTCTTCAGCAACCGTCAGCATTCCGCCGGTCCCGCAAGCTCCGTCATATAGCAGATAGGTGCCGGATTCGATCTTATCGGCAACCGGAAGGAAAATAAGATTAGCCATCAGCTTCACGGCATCCCTTGGTGTCCAGTGCTCTCCTGCCTCCTCGTTGTTCTCTTCATTGAAACGGCGTATCAGCTCTTCAAAGATAGTTCCCATTGCATGATTATCAAGCCCCGGATACTTCACCGAATCATCACCATTCATAACCGGATTAGGACTCAGGTTTATAGCTGGTTCAAGGAATTTCTCGATCAGCTTCCCTAGGGCATCTGCCTTGGAAAGACGGGGAATCTGGTTGCGAAACTCGAAATTATCAAGGATATCCTGTACATTCGGGGAAAAACCGTCAAGATAAGCCTCAAAATCGGCCTTAAGCTGCTGCTGGCTGGCACGGGAACGCAAGTCCCTGAGTGTGAACTTTGAAGTGTTATAAAAGTCCTGTCCTGCAGCTTGGCGTAAAGCCTGATCCTGGTTTGTGATACCTGCTTGATCAAGCGTCTCTTTCATCTCAAGCACAGATTTTTTAGTTGGCTCAAGCACAGCGTCCAGCCTTCTCAGAACAGTCATTGGCAGGATAACATCACGGTACTTGCCACGCACATATAGATCACGAAGTACGTCGTCGGCTATACCCCAGATGAAGTTTGCAATCCAGCTTACATTGTTTTCATTCATTTTTGCAACCTTGAAACTGTTTTTCACTCTTTGCAGCTAAGAGTCCGACCTGCAATTTAAGTTTGAGCATCTGCTATTAATATACTTCCACTAATATCTTTAATCTTTCCCAATTTATATTGTTTAAAAATAAGATTTAGAAATCCAGAGTGTCATAATGTAAATGCGCAAGGACCATACTTTGCGTCTTTGTGGCTCTGCGTCCTTGCGTTGATTCTTTTATTGCAGTTGACTGCAAAACCAAAAGGAGGATTTAAAAAAACACGTCATCAGGAAACACTTATAATACACAACCATCTTTCTTATGTCACATTCATCAAAACAACAGACCGAGATGTAAAAATGATAGATATAGCTCTTCCTAAAGGCAGTTTAGAGGAACAGACCTTCCTTTTGTTCAAGCAGGCGGACCTTGAGATAAAAAAGACAGACAGGGACTATAATCCCAGGATCAACGACCCGAGGATCGGCAAGATCAAGATACTGAGACCACAGGAGATACCTGGCTACATTTCAGAAGGTTATTTCGACCTTGGCATCTCAGGTCTGGACTGGGTCACTGAATCTGATTCTGACATTGTGGAAGTTGCGGATCTGCCTTACAGCAAGCAGGGTGCAGGCAATGTGAAGATTGTCATTGCAGTGCCCAAGGATGCTCCCATTGAGAGTGCAAGGGATGTTAAGCCTAACAGCAGGGTGGCTACGGAATATCCCCGGATGACCAAGAGGTTCTTCGAAGAGCGTGGCATCCCTGTGGATATCCACTTCTCTTACGGCGCAACCGAGGCCAAAGTCCCCGACCTCATGGACGTGGTCGTAGACCTTACCGAGACAGGCTCGACACTGCGCAAGAACGGCCTGAAGATCGTGGACATCATCATGGAATCATCCTCCAAGCTAATCGCCAACAAGAAGAGCTGGGAAGACCCTGTGAAAAGGCAGGAGATAGAAGAGATAAAGACACTCCTGCTCTCAGTCATCGAAGCAAGGGGAAAAGTGCTTATCGACATGAACGTCCCGGCCGATAAGCTGGATGCAGTTATTGAGGCCCTGCCTTCCATGAAAAGACCGACCGTCTCACAGTTGTACAAGTCCGACTATTACGCCGTCGAGACCGTGGTCAACAAGAGTGAGGTCAATCTTTTGATACCAAAGCTCAAGGCCCTCGGAGCCGAGGACATCCTTGAGATGGATATCTCGAAGATAGTCTACTGAAATTAGCGAAATGCCCTTAAGCACTGGCACAGTAACAACATCAATAGCAACAAGTCAACAATATGAATACAGAGGTGTTCAGGTGAGAGAACTTCTCTGCAGTTTTTTTGTTGACATGCATTTTCCTTAATTTTTCTTATTATTTTTTACTTTTTTTATGTTTCATGGCAAAAAAATATGGTTACTATATATATTCTATGCATTTAATCTAATTTTAATGATATTGTTTACTTGTCGCATTATTTACTTAGAACGATTTTTTTATATATAATCGCCTGCCATATAAGTACTTGACTACGCATGCTGACAGAAACTATCGTCCTTGCCCAGGCTTTCATTCTCGGATTCACAATCGGTATTTCCGCCGCACTTGTGCCTGGTCCTATGATGCTTGCAACGGTGAGTATATCTCTCAGGAAAGGATGGAAGACTGGATTGTATGTTTTCAGCGGTCATTCAATAGTTGAGACTGCTATAATCCTGCTCATCATCATGGGTGCTGCATCCTTCATCGTGGAAGATATGCTATCTAACATTGCCATAATCGGCGGCCTTGCAATGACACTTTTTGGAATGATAATCATACGAAAGGCAAAAGAAGCATTTACAATGGACATCGCTGCCTCCGCCGATAAACTTGGCATGTCTGCCGGCCCGGTATCTGCAGGCATCCTTACATCGGCGCTGAATCCAACTTTCCTTTTCTGGTGGCTGACAGCGGGCAGTGCCATCATCATGCAAGAGTATCTTGCAGGAGTGCTCGCAGTGCTTGCCTTCATTGTTGGTCACTGGCTGGCAGATCTCGGATTCCTTGTGTCGGTAGCCTCAACATTCTCCAGGGGTAAACAACTTATGTCGCGCCGTACGCACCAGAGATTGCTCTACATCTGTGGAGGCTTCCTTACGCTCATAGGCTTCTTTTTCATCATCAGCCATAACAACGTCGCTGCAATGATCTAATAACAGAAGGACAAAAAGCCAAAGATAAGAACAGACTGAAGGAAGAAAAAAGACAAAAGAGCCACACCATATGGCTGTAATGTCTAACCCAGCT
Organism: Methanolobus sp.; assembly: GCA_033549165.1. Lineage (GTDB taxonomy): Archaea > Halobacteriota > Methanosarcinia > Methanosarcinales > Methanosarcinaceae > Methanolobus. The sequence goes on along the minus strand of JAWSUM010000090.1, from coordinate 6,314 downwards.
TTCCTCGCAAATCAGCCTTATACTGGCACTTGTGAAGAAATTCGTCAATATCCTTGTGATGAGGGCACGCTTGAAATCGAGATTGAAAACGGTAGTACCTTTACTTTCACTATCCCAGTAAACAAAGGAAAAAAGATATTTCAACAAGAATTGAGAGAGGAAAGCAGAGCACTGCTTTCCATTTGTTTCTGACAATAACCCTGTTTTTAACCCGTTTTGACAATAACCCCGTCCCATAAGGACATAACCCCACCCGCTCATACTCCACTTAAATTGATGCTGAAAATAGAGAACGTTAACAGGTCATGGATTTTGAGGAAATGGGGGAGATTGGGGAGACCCATTAACGTTCTTTCATCTTGATTCGTTTTTTGTTTCAGCATTTTCCGATCAGTCCATATCGTACCACCGAATGGCCTGCAATCACTCCGAACCACCTTCAGATTGTGTGACTGCAAATCATAGTATTAATTTCAACTATATAAATATATCTACACCATCATATATGTTGAGCATCATTATGATGAGACATACAGGTCAATCGCAGACACCGTAAGATACAAAATAATCGTTTCAGGATGGAGCGACCACAATTCAGTTACTGTCTCTGAACGCGACAGCTGCTAAAGAAGTAAAATGGAAAAATAGTAATATCCGGGAAGCTGATGCCGGCCCATACAAAAAGCAGAGAGCTTATTCAAGCTTTTTCTTCAGGTATTCCTTGAACTGAGCGTAGTCGGTTGTCAGAGGCTCCATATGCTCTTCTCCTGCCTCAATCCTTTGCAGGCTTTCGGGAAGTTCGGGCTCGATACCTACGACCGACCTTACTTCTTCAGGGAACTTTGCAGGATGGGCGGTCTCCAGGGTTACTGCAAGAGTGTTGTCCCTTGTGAGTTCCCGGTAGTCCCTCAGGCCTTTTATTCCTACGGCACCGTGCGGCTCGATGAGTATATTATGAACATCGAAGAACTCTTTCATGACTGCCTTTGTTTGCTGATCGGTGACAGAGATTGAGAAAATATCCTGCCTGAGCTTCTCCATGTCCGGCAGCTTGCTGATATTGCCCTTCTCGTCCATCTCACCGCCGTATATGGCAATAAGCCTTGCAAGGTTACTTGGATGGCCGACGTTCATGGCGTTAGAGAGACAGTTCTTTGAGGGAACGATCTTTGCATAGTTCCCGCTGTCAAGGAAAGACGGGACCTCGTCATTCTCGTTCACCGATGCCAGGATCTTCTTAATGGGCACGCCCATGGTCTTGGCGAGTACACAGCCCATCATGTTCCCGAAATTGCCCGATGGGATGGAAACTATGAGCTCTTCCGGATAGTCCCTCAGTTTCAGGTAAGCATAGAAATAATAGATGGACTGGGGCACCAGCCTGCCAATGTTTATAGAGTTCGCCGATGAGAGGTTCAGGTGTCTGAGTTCCTCATCTGCGAATGCCTGCTTCACCATTGCCTGGCAGTCATCGAACTTACCGTCTATTGACAGGGCAGTGATATTCTTGCCCAGGGTCGTCATCTGCTTGCGCTGACGTTCGGAAACCTCATCCTGCGGGAACAGCACGATCACCCGTATATTGTCAAGACCGTAGAATGCATGGGCCACAGCACTTCCGGTATCGCCGGAGGTTGCCGTAAGTATGGTGAGCTGCCTGTCCTCTTTATTTAGGTAGTACTGCATCAGCCTTGCCATCATCCTTGCGGCAAAGTCCTTGAAAGACGCAGTCGGCCCCCGGTCCAGTCTCATTATATAAGTGATATCGTCCACTTTCTCCAGTGGTACATCATAGTTATAGGCATCGTAGGTTATTGCCTTCAGGGACTCTTCATCGACCTCACCCTCAAGGACCTTTTTCAGTATCTGAAAAGCAATTTCAGGGTATGGCTCGTCTTTCAGTGATGCAAGTTCTTCCTCTGAAAAATGTGGCAGTGTCTTTGGCATGTAAAGACCCCTGTCCGGGGCAAGCCCTGCAATAAGTGCGGTCTCAAAACTTACTTCTTCCGCCTGGAGATTAGTGCTGTAGAGTTTCATGTTGATCAAATACTGGCTTTGTGTCTCTGATAGTGATCTGAAAAATCCATATGCAGGCAACCTGCTATGTATATGGTTCCTTGAATGCCTTTTTTGTACTACATGGTGTAATTCATTTATGAGCTTTTCCATAAAGAAGTGAAGGTCCTTTTCTCAGCTCTTTCACCTTACGTGTGGAAGCACCTTCTGGTTGATGAAAACGGCATACTTCACTAAGTATTCTGACCAGATAAAACTCCAGGTTACATTTTGAATTGCAGCAAAAGTAAAGATGAACGCTCAAAGCTAAGGCATAGCAAGTGCAGGTGAAAAAAATAAAACGGAGGAAAAATGAATTGTGATCAGGCACAGAATGCCTGATAATCAAGTTCAGATGCCTTGGAAGACATCACAAATAAGTTCAGTTCTGTCCTTCCAGAGTAAACGCGTAAACATCCGCATTAAAATCACGCCTGTCTTCCCATACGATTATATCGCCATAGATCGCTGGATACACCTGTCGTTCTTCATTAGTGGTGACCTGTAGCTCCTCACCTGTTGATATGTTGTACATGTAGATGTCCGAGTTTCCGACAATATCCCAGTCCGCATTGCGCTCATCCATCCAGACTATCCTGTCGCCATATATCTTGGGAACGATCTGCCAGGATTCATTGTCAGTTACCCTTAGTTCCTCTCCTGAAGTGAGATTGTACATGTAGATGTCCTGATCGTAGTTGCGGTCATCCATCCATACAACCCTGTCCTCGTAGACATCGGGGTACAGGGCAATTGATTCGTTGGCTGTAAGCTGTGTCTCTTCACCTGAAGAGATATCATATACGAATATGTTCCAGCCTCCGTTGCGGTCATCCATCCATGCTATCTTATCACCATATATGGCAGGATACAACTGGTCAGATTCGTTATCGGTGATCTGTTGTTCCTCACCTGTTGAAAGATTATACATATAGATATCCCAGTTACCATTGCGCATGTCTTCCCATACGACCCTGTCTCCGTATACAGCAGGCACTCGTTGATCGGCTTCACCTGTTATAAGCGGAGACTCTTCTCCGGAAGAGATGTTATACATGTGAATATCCCAATTTCCACTGCGCCAGTCCTCCCATACTATGATCTCCCCATATATGTCAGGAACCCTTTCCTCTGATGCATTTGTCGTTACCTGCAATACTTCCCCCGAAGTCATATTATAAAGAAAGACATCAGAACTATCGTAACGAACATCGGTCCATACTATCTTGTCACTATAGATAGCAGGGAAATACTGATCAGATTCATTAGAGGTTATCTGGGTCTCTGTTCCTTCAGCGGTCTGTGCCATCGAAGTACCCATTGACGTTATCGACAAAATACTCAGTATACAAAAGATAATACTTTTTTTTGATATCATATGCACTACTTTCCCACATTCTCAAAGCCCCGATAAAGGACCCACGTTCTTATTTCTTCTGGTTATTTTAATAATTATGGAAACAATTATACTGAACAAAGATAATCAGGAACTTATAAAATTAGGTTTGCATAGATCTTATATTATTTAGTTCAGCCCCATGTCAACAATTAAACAATCAAAAGGCTGTATGCCAAAACAGAGTCATTATTAGGTTCCTGAATAAAATAGCAGATATTTTTTAAATTTTATTTTATTTAAAATACCTTAAATAGTAGAAATTTTCAATAATTCATGTAACAAACCCATTCCCTTGATGAGACATTTCTCTTCGGGGATCTCTGCAATCCTTTGATAATTGCAGGTCTCTGCTTAGTTGCAAGGTCAAAACTAGGGGGTCGACGAGATGCAATTATTAGATGTTATTTTCAGGTCTGAGAAGAGAAAGAATATGCTCCTGCTATTGCAGGACGGTCCTAAAGAAATGGAGATCATCCTCGAGTCATTAAAAACAACAAGGCAGGCCTTGCTTCCACAGGTCAGGATGTTGGAACATAGTAATCTTGTTGCTCAACAGGATGATACCTATGAGTTGACGACGATCGGCAAACTTATCGTGGATGAAATGATCCCGCTTCTGGATACTATGACAGTACTCGATAATGATATCGAGTACTGGGGAAAACATAACCTTGAGTTCATCCCTCCTGAACTGTTGAAAAGATTCCATGAGCTCGGCACCTGTGATATTATAGAACCCAGTCTCGCAGATATCTTCGAGATAAACAAGGAATTCTGTGAGAAAACGAACAGATCCAAAACACTTTACCAGATCACAACTTACCTGCATCCAAGTTTTCCTATAATAGTATCAAACTGGATAGAACACAATGTCGATGTGCATATAATCATTACAGAAGAACTGGTAGAAAAATTAAAGGTGCTGGATGATGAAGAGCTTAAAAGGTCCATCGAAACGGGTAGGGTAAAATTCTACCTGTATCCTGGAGAATTGAGATTCATCTCTTTTGCATTGAATGATTACTGTATCCTGTTCAGGTTACTGGGACAGGCAAACGTTTACGACAATAAACAACTCATGACCTGCAATCAGAGCGCTCTTAAATGGGGAAAGGATTTTTTCGGGTATTTCAGAAAGGATACCGTGCCTGTTACAGATATTTGAAGGGACTTAAACTGAAATTTAGTAGCCCCGTTGAAAACTTCAAATCCCTGTGATCGAGAAATATGATCGGACAACAGGTCGAACTTAAAAAAATGGATGCTTATTTTACAACCTCATATCCTGCACTCTTCCAGGCAGCCATACTCCCAAGGACATTATATATATGCCCATAGCCGTTCTTTTTCAGTATCGAAGCAGCTATATTTGAGCGTCGTCCCGTGCCGCAATAGACAATTATTTTGCAATCATGTGGGACCTTATCCAGGTTCTCTTCTACATGACCGACATATATGTGTGTAGCACCCTTTATATGACCACTTTCCCATTCTTCACTGCTCCTGACATCCAGTATGAACATTCTTTCATCTTTTTCCATTCTGTTCTTGAGGTCATGAACAGATATAAGATTGAAACCATCCACAGGCATAGCGTCAATATACCAGGCCCCGATTCCCCCGTTCAAAAAGCCTGTTATATTGTCATAACCAAGTCTGATAAGATATCTCACAGCAGATTCCAGTTGTTCTTTCTCCTCCGTTACCAGAAGTATAGGTTTATCGTAGGGAAGCACCCAGCCTGCAAAGGAAGGAATCCCCTCCAGCCATATGCTGTAAGAGTTTTTGATGTGTGCTCCTCCAAAAGAATGCGGCATACGCGTATCCACAACTACTGCTGCTTTTTTCATCTCTTTCCCGAACTCTCCCGGTGAGAGCAGTTCAGGAACAGGGAGACCGTTCAGGAGTGAAGGACCTTCAAGGTTATACTGTTCCATTTTTTTGAAATAAGGAGGGAACTCAAGCTTTTCCTCAACTTTGAACTTTATGAATTCATCCCGGTCGGTTTTCTGCAGGACAGGATTCTGGAGTCTCTCCAACCCCAGGGTACTGTATTCGCGCTCACTGATAGCTCCTCCGCATACGGAACCTGCGCCATGTGCAGGATGGAGTATTACTGCATCTCCAAGTGGAAGTATCCTGCTAAAGATACTGTCGTACAGAGCTGCTGCCAGCCTCGGAGCTTCATCCGGACCATAGAGATCGGTCCTTCCCACATCACCTATGAACAAGGCATCTCCGGTAAAGACCATTATCGTTTCATCGCCGGCATCAAGATCTGCCAGGGCATACGACATACTTTCATCTGTGTGTCCCGGAGTGTGCAAAGCAGTAATCTTTAGTGAACCAAAAAATATTTCCTGACCATCCTGCAAGGTGTTCCCGTATTTGAAATCCAGTCCCGGCCCATGATAGATATTTGCGCCTGTAATATTTTCCAGTTCCCTGGAGCCGATCACATAATCTTCGTTCCGGTGTGTTTCAAGGATATATCTTATTTTCACGCCCTCTCTTCCGGCAATGTCCGTATAGACCTTGCAGTCCCTGCGAGGATCGATAACAACAGCCTCATCTCCCGAGCCGATGAAATAAGAAAGATGAGCTAGCCCTTCGGATTTTACTCGTTCAAATATCATTTAAACCCCTTCTGTAATATTCCCACTATCAAGATGTAATATTCCCACTATCAAGATTTAGAGACACATACTTCATATATTTTTCTTTGATGGCATTTTTCACTAAAAAATAAATTGCCGCCTGTAGGTGATGATACATATTCATTTCAGTTCTCATCCCTGATTCCAGTATTTTTACAGAGAAAGATAAATAGTTACCACATGTGATAAATAATATATATACA
>JAWSUM010000089.1:0-11419 GCA_033549165.1 Methanolobus sp. | reverse complement strand
ATCAGAAAAAGCCAGTGGTTCAAGCCATTGGTGAAAAGAACTTTGTCCTGATGGAACTTGTACCCAAGGAAGGCAAGGTTCCCGTCATACAATCCCGGGTATACATTGGCGAAGGAGACAGGGATGAGATAGACCATGTCAAACACAGGATCTCATACAACAATCTCAGCCATGGTGCCCAGATAGAACTTCCGTTCATCCTTGAAATGAATGTTTCAAATGATGAAGAAAGGTTTGTCAAATTCTTCAATGACGCACATCCTATAACCAACAGGCTCCACATGCTGGAACTGTTACCAGGCATTGGGAAAAAACTGATGTGGGCCATTATAGATGAAAGGAAGAAAGGTCCGTTCAGCAGCCTTGAAGAGCTTCATTCCAGGGTTGGAGGAGTTCACTCTCCACAGAAAGTGATTTCCAACCGCATTGTTGAGGAACTCAAGGATGACAACATAAAATACAGACTGTTCACTCTTCCACCCAGGCGCCCAAAACAGTAAAAGGTGTTCTTTTCTTGGTCAGGGATATTCTAAGGAGATATGGTATCCGCGGAGGAAACCATGACCAGCATTTTCTTGTGGATGAACACCTGCTTGACAGGATAGTCGATGCAGCAGACATCCAGCCGGATGAGGTTATACTGGAGATAGGAGCAGGCATAGGTAATCTTACCGAAAGGCTGATGGCACGCGCAAAAAAAGTAATTGCCATCGAGAGAGACCCCGCCCTTGTTGACGTACTGGTGAACCGTTTCGGAGATAATGAAAAACTGGAGATCATCCATGCAGATGTGCTGGATGTTGATTTCCCGAACTTCGATAAAGTAGTATCGAACCTTCCATACTCGATCTCATCAGAGATCACATTCAAGCTCTTCAGATACGAATTCAAACTGGGAATCCTGATGTATCAGCTCGAATTTGCAGAGCGCATGGTAGCCCAGGCAAATTCCAAAGATTACAGCAGGCTTTCAGTGAACACACACTATTTTGCCGATGCATCGATCATCATGAAGATTCCAGGAGGAGCTTTCTCACCGCCACCTGAAGTGCTTTCTGCAGTTGTGAAGGTCGTGCCCCGGCCTTCGCCTTTTGAGGTTCTCGATAAGAAATACTTCCTCGACTTCGTTACTGCCGTTTTCGGGCAGAGACGCAAGAAGATGAGAAATTCCATCATCAGGAACAAACAACTTCTTGGCATCCCTGACATGAAGGAATTCATAGACGAACTCCCTGGGGAAATGCTTGAAAAACGCCCTGAGAACATCGAACCTGCAGAATTCGCATACCTCGCGAACCTTATGTACAGGCATAAACAAGGTCTTTAGATATGGTCAAAATCAACTACAAAAATGCAGAAGTAAGGCTGGATGATAACGTTTACGAGCCCGCAGAGGATTCTTTTTTGCTTGCCGATGCGGCCCTTGAGGCTAGCACCGATGGCATGCGGGTTCTGGAGATCGGGACAGGAACTGGTTTTGTATCCGCAGTCATGCAGGCGAACAGGGATGTAGAACTTATTGCAACGGAGATCAACCCCTACGCTGCAGCATGTGCCAGGCACAACGGCGTATCAGTCATCAGGACAAACATGTTTGAAGGTATTAGAGAAGACAGGCACTTCGACCTCATAATGTTCAATCCCCCGTATCTGCCGACATCCGATGAAGAGAAGGTTCCCGGATGGCTGAACTATGCCTTTGACGGCGGAAAGGATGGTCGTGAAGCCGTCATCCGTTTCCTGGAGAGATCCAGCAATTACCTTAGAGAAAAAGGAACTGTCCTGCTTCTGATATCTTCACTGACCGGCATCGATGAAGTTAAAGAACATATGAGCAGACATGGTTTTGAATCAAGGATAATTGCACGTACGAAATGTTCTTTTGAAGAACTTCTAGTCATTGAAGGAAAACTCCTAACGTAGAATCCGGGTAGTTGAATTCAACTATATTGTTCTATAGTCAGGAATTCTGAATAACTACATTAATCCCCAAGGGTCCCGGCAAAGCCGCCGTTTTCCCGCAAAACGAACGAAAATGATCTGCTACCTATCCTCTCAATGTAAAGTCCTGGATACGGCAGCGGAGGAATGTGCCGCCTGCGGCGGATGATCGTTTTGTTCTTTATTCATCAATGGACTTTAGTAGAACTAACAGAAACGCAAGGACACAAAGTTGTTTTTCCATTGCGTCTTAGCACCCTTGCGTTGATCATATCCCCAGGATTTCTACAGAGCCGAACTGTAATATTCTACGGCAAAAATTACCATAGAGGATAAAAAATAGTAAAGGAACAGTGACGTTCCTCCTCACATGAACCCATCGATGAGCTCGTTCACAAGCCTGGCTTCAGGTTCGTTCCTGAGAAGAGGACCGGACTTCAGCACATCAAAACTGTCCTCCAGAACAGGCCTTTCGTTTACGTAGAACACACCTAGAGGGATCCTGTCGCCCCATTCAAGGGATTTTTCAAAGGCTTTCACACTGTCATTTAAAGGGTATTCATTCTCGTCCAGCTTGTAGACCCTTTCAGAGTACCATTTGAACGTGTTCAGGTGGTTGAAAGTGACACATGGCTGGAGGATATCCACAAGGGAGAAACCTTTGTGCTCTATGGCCTTCTTGATCAGCTCAGTAAGATGCTTGACGTCGCCCGAATAACCTCTGCTGACAAAGGAGCAATCCTGTGAGATTGCCAGAGCAAGCGGGTTAAGCGGGAAATTGAAGACACCTTCCCTGTTGATCTTTGTTCTCATCCCACGGTCGGTAGTAGGTGACGCCTGTCCCTTCGTAAGGCCGTATATCTGATTATTATGAACAAGCAAAGTGATATTCGGATTCCTTCGTATAGCATGCAGGAAATGATTGCCCCCTTCCCCATAGCAATCACCGTCGCCTGCTATTGCCATGACCGTCAGCTCATGGTTCGCGATCTTTGCAGCAGTGGCCGGAGGAAGAGTGCGGCCATGCAATCCGTTGAAGAAATTGCACCTGAGATAATGAGGGAGTTTTCCCGCCTGCCCGATACCGGAAACCAGCAACATCTCATTCGGAGACTTATCCATTTCCGCAAGAGCCTTTTTCAGGGCTTTGAGTATCCCGAAATCACCACAACCCGGACACCACGCTGTGTCAAAGTTTCCGTAATCCTCAGTACTTACCATTCATACCACCCCCTTTTCCTTAAGAGCATCTATTATTGACTGTGGACTGAAAGGCAGCCCGTCATACCTGAGAACATTCTCCGACATCTCAATCCCGGCCTCAACTGCGAGTAAGCGGGCTAGCTGACCTAACCTGTTATTTTCAACACAAACCTTCTTCTCTGATCCTGAAAGTAGCTTCCGGAGCTTTTCTGCCGGAAGGGGGTGCATATATGTGAAATGTACAAGATTAACAGAATGACCCTGCCCGTTCAGGGTATCCACGACTTCGACAAGCGGTCCGTAGGTCGACCCCCATCCAATGAGTGTCAGTCCGGCATCCCCAGGACCGTAAATGTCAGGAACCTGAATCTCATCCCTGAGAAGTTCCAGCTTGTTCATTCTTTTGTGAACCATATTTATCCTGTTCTCCCGGGTCTCATCGATATGCCCGAACTCATCGTGTTCATCACTATCGGCACCAACAAGTGCTCCGTTCTGCCCGGGAAGCGCACGAGGGGAGATGCCACTGGAAGTGATCTTGTATCTCCTGTATTCTTCCTGCATTCCCTTAATGTCCGTATCAGACAAAAGATGTCTTTCGATCGAGATCTTAGACGGGTCGAACCTTTCACACGTGAAAAGAGAGTCTGCAAGATACTGGTCACTCATCAAAATAACAGGTATCTGATACTTATCTGCAATATTGAACGCCTCAGCGGCCATATAGAAACACTCCTCAGGGGTGCCGGGAGCAAGCACACATCGAGGGAATTCACCCTGTGCTGCATGTATCGCAAACAGGAGATCGCCCTGCTCGGTCATTGTCGGAAGACCGGTTGCCGGTCCAGGACGCTGTCCCAGGAAGATAACCACAGGTGTTTCAGTTATACCTGCAAGGCCGAGTGCTTCAACCATTAAGGAAAATCCGCCTCCCGAGGTCGTAACCATGGAACGCGCACCTGTGAAGGAGGCACCAAGGGCCATATTGAGTGCAGCTATCTCATCCTCGGCCTGCTCAACAACCACAGCGAATTTGCCGGAATTAGCCGCCACGTAATTCATCACACCGGTTGATGGGGTCATAGGATAGGCCGACAGGAAATGCAGGCCTGCAGCAAGAGCCCCCAGTCCTGCAGCCTCGTTCCCTGCAATGAGCATCTTATTCTTATGCTGTTCAGGTTGTTCGATCTCGAACTTGCAACCCTTTGGATAGTTGTCCCTTGCATAATCATAACCCGCCCGTGCAACCTTGATGTTATTATCAATGATCTCCTGGCCTTTCTTTTTGAATATCGAAGAGAGTACATCTGCAAGAACATCGAAATCCAGACACATCAGACCCATAGCCGCCCCGACGGCAGCAGAATTGGCATATAGCTTATTGCCACCGGTGTCCTTTGCAATCTTTAATAGAGGCACATGGAAAAGCGATTCATGTTCTTCTTCCAGTTTCACTGTATCCCTGTCAATTATCACCACTCCGTCGGACATCTCATCCAGATGTTTCTCTATGGAAGCCTTGTCAAGAGCTACCAGCAGGTCAACTTTCTCATCCATTGCCTTTATGGCTTCATCGCTGATGCGTATCTGAAAAGTGTTATGACCGCCCCTTATCCTTGATAGATAATATTGAGTACTGAACACGAAAAAACCACATTTCATCAGAGTCTTTGAAAGGACACTGCCAATAGTCTCCAGGCCCTGACCTGCCGCTCCACCTATCTTTATATTAAGATCCACTTTCATTGAAATCCCCTCTTGTTCCTAAATTACTCCTCTTATACCATTGACCGGGAATGCCAATCAAACATTCGAGCTCTGACCTTATATGTGTAACCGTCCTTTTTAAAGGCACATGATATGAAGGTTGATCAATCATTTATATATATAGCATATATTTATATAATATATAATAGATTATATTCAGTGAAGATAACAAAACTAGGTGCAAAGTGATACAAATGGAAAGGATGCCAACGGGTATTGAGAACTTGGATAAGAAGATCGGAGGTGGTTATCCCAAAGGCAAAGGTATACTTGTAACCGGTGTCCCTGGAACGGGAAAAACCATTTTTGGACTTCATTTTCTGCACAAGTCCTGTATGGACGGAAAAAAATGTGTTCTGGTCGCAACGGAAGAAACGCCTGAAGACCTCCTGTCACAGGCAGTCATGCTCGGCCTGGGCCTGGATTCTTTCATAGAGAAGGGAAATCTGCAAATAAAGCCTGTTATTGAATTCAGAACAGGAGGCATTGCCCGTGGTGCAAGGATCACTGAAGATTTCAGTGACACTGAAATAGAGATCATAGAAGAGACCGGACTTGACAGGTATATCAGACCTGATCAAACAGGTTTCAATATCGAAGAGATAGACCTCATAGATGTCGTAAGACTTATTCCAGAAGGCACGGATGTGGCGGTTATCGACAACATCGGAGTGCTGGCTTTCGGACTGAGCGCAAAGGAGTTCAGGGACAAGTTTGACACATTGAACCGCCTGCTTGCAAAACAAAAAACAACCACCCTGTATGTCATGGATGAAGCTGCGTATGAGATGACACACAGAATAGCTGATTATTCAACCTACGGAGCAGTAAAACTGTTCGTTAAAGAGAATCCGTACACAGGAAATAATGAACGGTTCCTGAGTATACCTAAGATGCGCAGCACTAAGATCGCTCTTGATGTCAACGTGTTTGACATCACTTCCGCAGGTATTAAGATCAAAGGTTCGAAAAGCAAGCTTGTCGATATCTGAAAACTGCAGGGACAATCATTCCTGCCTCTTTTATACCAACGTATCCACCTGCACGTCGCAAAAAATGATAGATGAGACATATCTGTGTCCAATACAAATACACATTAAATGGAATTATCTATGGAGACCCAAATTCCTTTACGATCAGGTCTGTTGAACATAGCGACAAATATAAGAGCAATTAAAAAATATCTAGTTATATAAAAATGTTATATATAATTGTAATCTGTGAATTGTCGCAGATCCAAAGGAGTTGTTAACATTTCCAGCGAGCAGAAAGCAAAGATACTCATTGTTGATGATGAGATAATGAATATAGAATTGCTCCGAGCATACTTGGAAGACAGTTATGAGGTGATTGCTGCTACCAATGGCCATGAAGCGCTTGAAAAAGTCAAGAATGAGGTGCCAGACATAATCCTGCTTGACGTGATGATGCCTGAGATGAACGGTTACCAGGTATGTGAACATCTGAAAAATGATCCGGAAACACAATTCATCCCGATCATAATGGTGACAGCTCTTTCCGGCAGAAATGACTGGATCTTGGGAATTGAAGCCGGTGCCGATGAATTTTTGACAAAACCTGTGAACAAGCTGGAACTTCTTACAAGGATAAATTCCCTGCTCAGACTTAAAAACCTCCACTTTGACCTGCTTGCAGAAAAAGATAAACTCGAGCTCCAGAATCGCATACGTTCGGTGCTTACCCAGATCATTCCGAGCTTGCTTAGAACATTGCCCCCCGAACAAAAGAACATTGTAATCCACCAGATGATAGACATGGTCGTTGAGTCTATTTTCGAAAACGCTAACACTGGAAGCGATATCGTCGGGTATCAATGTATAGGTGAGCTGTGCTGCCAGGTAATTAACCAGCTGGGCTCTAATTTCGAAGTTGAGGACATGGACGGAGAAAGAAGCTTTACTTTGAAAGGAAACACCTGCCCATGGGGCAAGGAAGAAGCTCGTTCCAACCCCATACTCTGCACAATATCCAGAGGAATATTCACAAGAATCATAAATATGAAAGAAGAGGACATGGAAGTCGATGTCCTGGAAACCATGGGCAACGGGGACGAACAGTGCCTGTTCGAACTGGTAAAACTGGATTAAGGGATCAGGTCAAGTATCCTGATCGCAAGATAGGCCGCATTTGCACCATTATCCACACCTACACTTGCCACCGGTACACCCGGGGGCATCTGAGCTGTAGAGAGCAGGGCATCAAGCCCCATCATTTTTGCACTTACAGGCACTCCTATAACAGGCACCTTGGTCTTAGATGCGATAACTCCTGGCAAAGCAGCCGACAGGCCAGCGATTGCGATATAGACCTTTGAGTCTCCCCGTGATATATATTCATCAAGTTTGTCCGGGTCCCTATGTGCCGATATTACCTGCACATCATAGGAATATTTACTGTTATCCAGCACATTGGTTACCCTGTTAGCAATAGCCCTGTCTGATTCCGAACCCATTATGACTGCGATATCTACCATTGTATTACTCCTATGGAAGGTTTCCTTCACCACTTAACTCATGCTGACGTTCGATATTCATACGTATAAGTATTTCAAAGATCTCTTTTATAGATGAAGTATCAAGGTTTTTCTCGGTAGCAGCATCAACCGCGCGCTCAAGGACCACATGGTTCTGTCCCTTGTCGTTGATCCGCATACCTTCTTTCTGTTTTGATTCTAGAACTTTTTCTGCAAGATCGACCCTTTTGTGAATCAGCTCGATTATCTCACGGTCTATCTTTTCTATTTCCGCACGTACTTCTTGTATAGTGGTCATGTATCTCGCCATCTAAAGTTTACTTGCGCCCCTATTATTAATCTTCGTATTTATCAGAGTTCCGCTTACACCGCATTCTCCCCATGCCTGTCTGAGAAGGCGAGCGGACATGTTGTCAACAATAGCAACATACGAGGGACCTGTGCCTGATAAAGTGACACCCTTCACACCGATCTCCAGTGCACGCATCAGAAACTCCGTATCAAAACCCAAAGCACTACAATACAAAAAACCATTAAGGGTCATTGCTTTTTCGTATTCATCTTCCAGGGAAAGGCCATAAGCGATGTCAACCCATGGAGCTATCAGTCTCGACCGTCCTACATTCGTAGATGAGCTAAAGGACCTCCTATCAGGTGCAAAGATTAACACCTCGGCTTCCTTCTCTGTCCTTTTGACCAGCTCCAGTTCCCTGTTATCGGTGACAACCAGACCTCCGAAAAAAGAGGCACATGCATCATCAAATGCACCGGTTATAGTGACACCGGCATCTTTTGCTGCCTGAACTCCGAGCCGGACCGCCTCAAGAGATTCCATTTCCTCGCCGATAGCAGCCAGTGTTGCCAGTACAGTTGCATTGGCAGCCGCACTGCTGCTTTTCAGACCACTTGCAAGCGGGATATCGCTTCTTGTCCTGACAGTACCACCCATCTCAAGCCCGAAATGGTCCAGAACATACTCCACAGACTTTACTATGAGAGTCGTATCAGCATCCGGTGCGCCTTCAATACTGCCCCTGATATTTGCAGTGTTATTGGAAAGTTCCACATCTGCGTAAGTTTTCAGATCGATACCAAATGCTGCACCCTTCCATGTAGCTATTGCATTGATAACAGTGCCTGCACCAAGTGCATAGGCACTTCCTTCCAGAGTCATACTACCACACCATTTTTGAGAATTATTACACAATATTCAAATTCCATCTATAGAAGATCACATCACTTTTCTAAAATCCGCTCTCTTCCATACTCTCTTTGCAATGCAACATACATGGCAATATGCTATTTAAATATTCAGAACTGCAGCATATGTGCGGATATCTTTAGATACCTTTATTAAACAATACGAGAAAACAAATGATAGGACAGGTAACAACCTGTTCGGATATATTAAAGGGGGAATAATGTATGGTACCTGCTACAAACGCGTGCAGTGTCCTGAATAAAGGACAGCGTATTACCTGCGAGGAATGTGGGATCACTTTTGAAGTGGTCAGTGAGTGTAACAGTAGCTGTGGGGATGAGTGCGAAATAACACTGAAATGCTGTGGAAAAGATATGAAAGTGACCTGAAGTTATGCCGAGGTCCCGTTCTTTCAACTTTTTTAAAGGCAATTGCAGCAGGATTTTCATTTTTTCTTATCTAGCAATTTCTTCTTGAGCAACCTATAAGACTCTTTGTATGCTGCAAGAACATGGGGACTCAGGAGTCCTTCATCGATCCGGCCTGTGGTGCAATCGTCAATACCACTCTCCGACATCATACTCCCATCACCTTTTAAGGCTACCAGGTGGAACCGCGCTCTTTCAAAATCAGAAAGAACATCTGCAAACGCCTCATTATGTACACCATAAAGAAGAAGTACACCGTTGGAGACCTTCCCATAGAACTTTATCTTCTCGTATGTCTCTTTTTTTATCCTGAACCTATCAATATGCAGTGAAACACTTTGTAGATCCACTATCACGCATAGACCTTTATTTCTTTTCAGACCTGCCGGCAACATGTCAGGCGACAGTTCCTCATATTCAGCCCCAAGGTCTTGAAGCTGTTTTACAATGTCTGACTTTTTTTCATTGATTACAATGAGACGTTCTATATCCCCATCTTTTCCAAGCAGTTGCGAGACCTCTTGTGCAAACATCTCACAGCCGATTATACTCATCAATGGCATATGCCTTACTCCTATAATGCTTATTCTGAGTCTGGACAAATCCATGCATAAAAACTCATGGAGAAAAGATATCTGGCAGCAAACAGAATACACTGAATACCTAAAAAGTTCTGTTTGACCATCTGATATTTCCCCATAGGAAATGGGGGTTTAGGTAGTATATATAATCACCGAAGAATCTCTGTTCCTGAAATTATCAGACACCCTTTTAATCATGCTACAGGAATAAACGGTCAGCCGGTAACAGCTACAAACGATACTTTTATAACAAATACGCGTTACTATAATTACAATTCTCTAAGACATAGATTTCAAGAGAAGCAAAATCAGTGACGCGATAATTTAGAATTGAATTTGCGGTAAACCCGGTGTTTCTTATGTAGACAATCCGGTTTACCATAAAAAGGCGTATTCATGCCACAAAAGAAAGAAAAAGTGCTCAATTATGGAACGTTCTGCGGATCGCTTATAAGGTGTAGTTTTGCCTAAGTGCTTATATAACACGTATCCGTCAACAGCAACGACCTAAAGAAGCATTTGGAGTTACAGGCAGGATTACGGAGAGATCAGATGAACGAAGTAGTGTTTGGAGTAAAAGACGACAAGCAACTGATATATCTCCCTGAGAAATGTATCGGTTGCGGAACGTGTACCACGGCGTGTCCTAAAGGTTCTTTAGTGATCGGTTCAGTAGGAGCCGTTGCCAGAGGACTCATAGACAAAGATTTTCTCGAAAATCGGGAAGAGCTCTGCATTTTATGCGGTATCTGTGCTAAGACATGCCCCACTGGCGCACTTGAAATGAGACAGGCCGGAAAGTCTGTAAATGACAACAGCTATATCAGCGTTGCTCTTAAAGACACAATTGTCGACGAAAAATGTGTACATTGTGGTCTCTGCGAGCAGATCTGTCCGCAGGGCTGCATAGAGGTCAAACAGTGGCTTTCTGACGACGGAAGCACAAGTGTCGATGGTGAAACAATTATAGATAACGAGTGCTGTATCCACTGCGGATGGTGTATGGAAGTCTGTCCGGTTGATGCGATAACAGTGGAAAGACCATTTGAGGGCACCTGGCACAGGGACGAAGATACCTGTACCGCATGCAGAACCTGTGTGGACACCTGTCCGTGTAATGCACTTTTCAACCCTGACTGGGAAGCCGGTCAAAGAGTGGACAAAGTTGGATATCGCTCTGATGCATGTATACGTTGCGGCGCCTGTGATATGTGCTGCCCGGTAGATGCAATAACAGTTATCAAAACTGCCATAGTGCCTGATGTCGAAAAGAAGGCAGTCCTTGAGAAGAGAATTCTCAATGTAAAATCACCACGTCCTACACTCACATCCGTACTGGAAACAGATGAGTATGCATGTCTCGGATGTGGAAACTGTGTGATAGTATGTCCAGTGAATGCAACTGATGGGGAGGTAGGAGCAGGTTATCTCAATGAAGTTGACGGTAAGAAACTCCTTGAGGTCAGGAACGGTGTGATCAAGGTAGTTGATCAGGAAGTATGCGGATCAGACGGAGCCTGTGCCATGATATGCCCTGTAGATGCTATCAGACTCGCGAGGAGGGAGTTATAAATGGCTGGAACAATCGCAATTAAGAATGGTTATGTTTACGATCCCCTTAACGAGGTGAACGGGGAAAAGATGGACATCTTCATCAGGAACGGTAAGGTCGTAACCGAGCTTTCCGCCTCCGAGCTGAAAGATGCAAAGGAGATCGATGCAACCGGTAAGACCGTAATGCCTGGCGGTGTGCATTAAAAGAGCTTGAAAAGGGTAATCTTACCTATCAAGATAAAAATAGAAA
>JAWSUM010000088.1:0-12045 GCA_033549165.1 Methanolobus sp. | reverse complement strand
CCAAAAGCGTGGTGGTTTTAAGGTGCCTCATCTTACCTTTCATTTTTGTTTTGTGATCAATTTTTTTATATCAGCTTTTGGGATATCTCATATCTGCAAGGAGAGAAGCACCGAAAGCGCGGTGGTCTTAAGATATCTTATCTTTCCTGCTATATCGGTTTATTATTGATTTATTATACCGGTCCTACATCCTACCTGTGCAACAATATATCAGCAATTAAACTACAAAAAGCTTTCTGTTTTTTAGATTCAACCGGATTTATTTGAATTTTTTCGCGACCCTTTGTGACCCCTTGATCTGGAGTTACGACCTTTAGTATCTCCATCTTTTCTTTTTTGTCCTTTCTGGACTCTCGGGGCAGGCTTTGCTGCATCACCGGTGGCATTCTTTGCTTTCTCTGAGTGATAATTGTGATCTGCAACCTCAATCGCCATTCGTGTCAGTTTTTCGATGTCACGGAGGAAGTCTCTTTCATCTGCTGCACAGAATGAATATGCCGTACCATCAGCACCTGCCCTGGCCGTACGGCCGATCCTGTGTACATAGCTTTCGGATACATTGGGAAGATCATAGTTGATAACGTGGGATATGTCCTCAACGTCAATTCCACGTGCAGCAATATCGGTCGCCACCAGCACACGCAGGTTTCCTGTCTTGAAATCCTGCAATGCCTTAGTACGATGGTTCTGCGATTTGTTGCCGTGAATTGCACCTGCAGGTATCTTGTTCTTGTTGAGTATCTCAGTGACCTTGTTAGCACGGTGCTTTGTGCGGGTGAACACGAGAACACATTCCAGATGTCTTCCTCTGAGAAGTTGTAGGAGGAGGTCATTCTTGTTCTCTGAGTCAACGAAAAAGACGAACTGTTCTATGCGTTCCACGGTGGTTGCCTGAGGTGTTACTTCAACATGTGCCGGCTTACTGAGCATCGTCCTGGCAAGTTTGGATACCTCCGGGGACATAGTGGCCGAAAAGAAAAGTGACTGACGTTTCTTTGGCAGCATGGAAACTACCTTGTTTACGTCATTGACAAATCCCATGTCGAGCATCCGGTCTGCTTCATCAAGGACAAAATACTCCACGCCGGATAGCTGTACATGACCCTGTCCGACAAGGTCCAGGAGTCTTCCCGGGGTTGCCACAAGGATATCTACGCCCTTTGAGAGGGTTTTTTCCTGTGGCCTCTGGCTGACACCACCAAATATGACAGTGTGCTTGAATCGCGTGAATTTGCCGTATGTGGCAAAACTATCTCCTATCTGTGCTGCCAGCTCCCTTGTGGGTGCAAGTACAAGCACACGGGGAGATGCCGGACGTGGGGCCTTGTATGCCACAGCAGACATATTCTGGAGAATAGGTACTATGAATGCAGCAGTCTTGCCCGTACCTGTCTGGGCTATGCCTATCATATCCTTCCCCTTTAACAGATGCGGTATGGATTGTTCCTGTATTGGGGTAGGTGTTGTATACCCTTCCTCGGATAATGCCCGCTGGAGCGGATATACTAAATTAAGATTATCAAATGACACAATGTACCTCTTGTTTGTAAATAGGGTTTCAAGAACCCGGAATGATCAGAAACGATTAAGATCAGTTTTTCTTCCAAAAGGGAACGAATGCAATAAAATGTTTGTGGTACGTTGAATGCCATGGATCATACAAAGATACAAAAAAGTTGTTAAAGCTAAGACCCGGATTCGAACCGGGATGAAATCGCTCTGCAGGCGATTGCGTAGCCATTCCGCCATCTTAGCAACTTGTACGTCCGCATCTGTGAGTTGACAACTTACTGAAGTCAGTGTTCATATTTAAATTCGGTTTTAACGGTAAATTATGCCTGAAGTTGATAATTGAAGTATTCAGGCTCCTTTTTTATTAATTGTGGTTCACAGTTAAATTGCATGCGTAACATATATATCTGAATAAGTCCATATGTAGCATGTAGACTACATATGTGTTTTGTATTAAGCACGTATGAACTATAATCGATAAGGGGTGAAATGATGAAAAGGACAATAATGTTGCTGACACTCGGGGCACTTGTTCTGCTTATAAGCGGGATTGGTGCCGTAAGTGCACAGACGGAAGAGAACAGTGATCTATGGTACGGTCCGATGTACAACTGGATGGCCGAGCATATGAGTGGCTACGGATACGACCATATGGGAGATTATGGATATGGCCATATGGGAAACTACGGATACGGACCGGATGCCTGCAGTGAATACTACAACGAAGGCAACTATAACCCTGGCAGCTACCAGACAGGTAACTACAGAGGCGGAATGGGCCCTGGTATGATGTATGGCTACTAGGCCATACATATAGCTCCATTTAAGAAATGAGGTGAGATCATGATGTATGGAGGTTATGGCGGATTCGGACTTTTCGGAGGATTAGGCATGATATTTGTTATACTTATAATCATAGCAATAATCTGGCTTGTTTCTTCAGGATTTAACAGAAACAACAGGGATGACTATGATTCACGGATCTCAAGAATCGAAAGAGCTCAGGAAGAGAACAAGGAAGTACTGAATAAGATCCTTCAGAAACTTGAGTGAGAGACATATGAGAAACATAGACCAGTTAGTAAACAAATGAAATAACAGGGATACTCAAAAGATGTCAGAGACAATTACAATTCCGGTTCTGAGCAACACAGAGAATAATTCAGAAAAAGGTGATCCGGCCTGCAACGGGTGTGGGAAAGGCGGCTGTTGCGGAGGATTTGGGATTAGAGCCGGCTCGGAAAAAGAAGTAGTATACAGGAATATACTACTATATGCAGCCATGGGGCTTACAATATTCACAGCCAGCTACCTTATAAAGCAATTGTTAACAGCGTTAACATGATATGTTCTCCCTGGCTCCAAATGTGCAAGCATCAGGACCTTAGGACAGAATAAATCCCTGTAAAGGCTCCAGCGATAAAACCTGCAATTCCTATCAGAGCGACTGTACCTTCCCCGCTTATCATGAGATAAGCAGAAATTGTGATTAAAACCAGCAGGAACAGGACTCTGAACAGTTCACCTTTGAACGCATATTTTTTTACTAAGCTGCTCTTACCTTCTAAATTCTCTATCCTGTAGCCACGAATGGTCTTGATAACATCGTTGAAGCCTTTGGGGATTTCTTTTAAAATGGCCAGGTATTCATCCGCTTCGAACTGAATACCTTCTACTGCCTTTCGGGGAGAATAACGTTCTCTGAGTACTTTGCCGATAAGTTCCTCAGCTTCGGACATTATATTGTAATGAGGGTCCAGCTGGAGGCAAACTCCTTCTATGAGCAGGACCGCACGCTCGAGAGTCGAGAATTCTGCGGGCAGGGAGAAATCATACTTTAAGGCAAGTACCGCATAGCTGTCACTTTTTCTGCCGCCGGGTCCGTAGTGCTGGTCTGCAATCAGGTCGTCCATGTCCCTTTTAAGACTGTGGATATCAACATCTTCTTCTCCAAGACCTGCTATTCTCAGGAACATTCCTGTCGCCATATCGACCCTCTTTTTGTATATGGCATAGAAGAAGTTCATCATATTCCGTTTCAGTTCTTCGTTAACAGTACCCATGGCTCCCAGGTCGATAAAAGCAATGGTACCATCATTAACTATGATATTACCGCTATGAGGGTCGGCATGGTAGAAACCGTCAAGATACACCTGTTTCAGGTAACTGGACGATATCAGTTTTGCGTAATGTGATTTCAGACTCTGGTCGGCTTCGGTTATCTTACTTACCGGACTTCCCTCTATATAGTCCATTACCAGGATACTTTCACGACAGTAATTCATGTATACGTCCGGAATGATCACATTGTCTACATCTTTGAAATTATCGCGCAGACGTTTGATGTTTACCGCCTCGTACCTGTAATTGAGTTCCCTGCCTAACATTTCCCGGAACTCATGCATGAAAGCGTCAATGTTGAAATTCTTTCCCAATCCAAGGAGCCTGGCTAGAAGCGGCTTCATATCGTCCAGGATCGAAAGGTCCGTGTTAATGGTGTCAATAAGATCTGGACGGGCTATCTTCACGGCGACATCCTTTCCGTTCAAAACGCCTCTGTAGACCTGTCCTATGGATGCACTTGCTATTGGCTTTGTGTTAAAATCATCGAAAATGTTCAGGATATCATTGCAATGGTAACATGCAGGATTGTGTTCGTGCCTGCAAGCAGACATCTCACAAATACACTCTTTGCTGAACGAAGCACGCATCTCATCAAAGTCAAGGGCTTTGACCCTGTCCTGGAGTTTTTCAAGTTCTTCTACATACACCGGCGGAAGCAGATCAGAACGTTTGCTGAGTGTCTGCCCGAGTTTTATAAAACAAGGTCCCAGCTCTTCAAAAGCAAGCCTGAGTTTCATGGCGTTGTCAAGACCTTTGAGATCAGGATAACATGTGCATTTTTTGTATGATAAATAATCCCGGTGGATATCTTTGTAGATAAGGGAGAACAGGTCATACTTTACGAATACTCTTATGATAGTGAAATAGCGTTGCAGTTTTCCAGGCATGTTATTCTATTTTATATATAACATTGATCATATAAATGTCAATAACTCGAAACTTTGCTTTCGAGGTAGAGAGGAAGTTCAGGAGTCATCCTGTAATCAGATCTCCTTGAACACCTTTGCCAGTGATTCACCTCTGACATGGATCGAGAATTCCGAGAAGTATCCGAAAGGAGTAGTGTGAACATCAATTCCTCTTTTTTCCAGCTTGTCCTTTAGAGCCGAGATTATATCCTCTGCGAAGTCGGGAGAGGATTTACTTGAAGACAGATGAGCGAACGAGTGCAGGACAATTCTTTCCTTGTTTACCTTGTTCAGGTACCATTTCAGGTTAGCCATTGCGCTTTTGATTACTTTGTCCTTTCTTGTTTCGTCATCTTCTTCGGCGTGAATGAAAACAACCGCAGCATTATCTATCTCTTCTTCTCTTTGAACATCATCCACGTGGTCAAGACCTTTGCTGAAAGTATCAAACCAGAAGTGTTCCGTATCAAACATTAACATTTTCATACATCCGCACTCTCCCTAAATTATGCAGTTTTTGCTTTATCTTAGATATTGCATAATCTTTAGACAGCTTAAAGTAGCATATCTGTGTACTTAAGAAGATGTTTTGCGGTAAGAACTGTCATTTGGCATGAAAACAGGGAATAAAGCGGTATTCAGTCAGATAGTAAATATTGCCTCATTGGATACCTACAATATTAAACAGGTCATAACCGTGCTTGATCCAAAATGGATAGAATAATAGCAGATTTCGAACTTGATGTAAGAGGCCAGTGCTGCCCTTATCCGCTTATCAGGACAAAAGAGACAATGGATAACATGGAATCGGAAGAGATCCTGTTAATTATAGCAAACGAGAATGTCACACCTCAGAACATTACCACATGGGCAAAAAAAACAGGGAACGTCATGCTTGCGGTTGAAGAGAATGGAGGCGTCTTCAACATATACATCCGTAAAAGCTGATCACCTATCTGTTTTATCCGATGCTGCAGACTCCGCCTGCTTCCTGGTAATTCTCATTCTCTATCGATGTTATCGACGGCTTTACACCGCAGACAAGACAGGAAGGATTCTTACGGATCTTGATCTCATCGAAGGACATATTGAAAGCATCATAGAATATAAGCCGGTCCGTCAGCAAGTCCCCGAGTCCCAGCAGGTATTTGATCACCTCGGTCGCCTGGATCACCCCTATGATCCCCGGAAGTACTCCGATGACTCCCGCTTCCTGGCAGCTTGGCACCATTCCTGCAGGCGGTGCATGCTCAAAAAGACACCTGTAGCAGGGACCTTCATCGGGCAGGATGGTCATTACCTGTCCTTCGAACCTGAAAATGCTGCCATGTGAAAGAGGAATCTTCGCAAGCACACAGGCATCGTTCACAAGATAGCGAGTTGCGAAGTTGTCGGAGCCGTCCACTACTATATCGTAGTCGCTTATGATATCGAGTATGTTCTCAGGGTCTATCCTTTGCTCGTATGTGATAACCTTCACATCGGGATTGAGTTTTTCGACATACTGTTTTGCGGATTCGACCTTTGATATGCCGACATTCCCACCATGTATGACCTGTCTCTGAAGGTTGCTAAGGTCCACCACATCGTCATCAACGATCCCGATGGTTCCGACTCCCGCAGCAGCAAGATATTGTATGATGGGAGAGCCAAGCCCTCCGGCACCGATACAGAGCACCTTTGAAGACAACAATTGTTTTTGTCCCTTTCCGCCAACTTCCTGCAGTATGATATGCCTTGAATACCGCCTGATCTGTTCTTCTGTAAAATCACCTAACATCTTAATCTCCATGAATGCAGAGGACCGCATCAATTATCGGTCAGAGGGAGACACGATCTGTGAATGTCTACACGTCAGATCGCATTCCCTGTCTGTTTTTTCAAAAAAGTGCGATGTTTTGATAAATAGGTATAGAAAGCGGCAATTTTGCACGCTCATATCCCAACATACTGACGCTGTTCTGTAGTATCCTGCAATTATACCGGCAAGTATTGCCAATAACCATTGGTAATAATATTAGTAGAAATTATGTAGCATTGGTAATGATTGAATTTACAGGAAAACATAATATGAGCAAAGTAATCGGTTTAAAATGCAGAGAATGTGGCACGGAATATCCTGCCGGGATACAGAATACCTGTTTTGAATGTTTCGGACCGCTTGAAGTGCACTATGACTGGGACAAGATACAGGACACGGCCAGTAAGGAAAAGATCGCTTCAGGACCATCGTCTATCTGGAGATATGCTGACCTGCTACCGCTGGATGGTACTAACTATGTGGATCTTGGTGCGGGCTACAACAGGCTGCATCATGCAAAGAACCTCGGGAAAGAACTGGGACTCAAGGAATTGTACATACTGGATGATTCTGTCAACCCTACCAACTCTTTCAAGGACAGGGTAACATCGGTTGCCGTAAGCAAGGCTCTGGAACTGGGGGCCACTGCCGTTGGCTGTGCCTCCACGGGAAACCTTGCGTCGGCTGTTGGAGCCCATGCAGCAAAAGCAGGGTTACCTGCCTACATATTCATACCATCCTCCATCGAAGCCGGAAAGATAACACAGATGCTTGCATACGACCCCAATATCATCTCAGTTGACGGAACCTATGATGATGCGAACCGTCTTGCAAGTGAGGTGGCGGACCAGAAAGAGAACTGGGCATTTGTAAATATTAACATCCGGCCGTACTATACGGAAGGTTCCAGGACTTTAGCCTTTGAAACTGCCGAACAGCTCGGATGGAATACTCCCGATCACATCGTAGCGCCACTCGGAAGCGGAGCATTGCTGTGTGCCCTTACCAGGGGCTACAGGGAACTTGAAAAGATAGGTTTCGTGGACTCCGGCAGTGACATCAGCATATCGGGCTCACAACCAGCAGGTTGCTCTCCCATTTCAACCGCTGTCCGGAACGATACTGATGTCATTCCAATAAGGAAGATCGACACAATAGCCCACAGTCTTGCCATAGGTAATCCTGCTGACGGTTATTATGCAAAGGAGATCATCCAGAGTTCAGGCGGCCATGCAGCAGCCGTAACAGATAAGGAGATACTCGAAGCCATACTCCTGCTTGCAAGGACCGAAGGCATCTTCACGGAACCGGCAGGTGGGACGACGATAGCAGGCCTTAAAAGTCTTGTCGAAAGCGGCCATATTGACCCTGATGAGAGGACAGTTGTATATGTAACCGGTAATGGTCTGAAAACACAGGATACTATCGCGAAGGTGACCGGAATACCCGAACCGATAAAGCCTGTATATTCGGAATTCACAAAGAGATTTAACAATATCGCTAACTGAAATCAAGAATCAGTATACAACGAGGTGAACATGAATGGTATCCGTAAGATTTTCATCAGCTTTGAACAATGTAACGGGAACAAGATCAACAGACATCGAACTGGGTGAGACTGAAATCAAGACCCTTTTTGACAGGCTTATTGAGGAGTACGGCGAAGAGTTTGAAAAGCGTCTTTTCCAGGACGGTCAGGTGCGAAGGTTCGTCAATGTCTATGTCAATGGTGAGGATATAAGACATCTTTCAGGTCTTGGCACCAAGATAAACGACAGTGATGAGATCTCAATACTGCCTGCGGTAAGCGGAGGCTGATCAGAAGATAGGGAAGAGCGGGTTCTGAAATCTGTCCTCCGGCAGGACCTGCTGTTCTTCTGGACGTGAAGTATCATGAAACTCAGGATCGGACACCTTTCTACTATGTACCATACCTCATTTATCCTGATGGGGACGGACTGGCTTGAAAAAGCGGGAATAGAACCCGAATGGAAACTTTTCGGAGGAGGGCCTGCGATTGTCAGTGCCCTTGAGAAAGGAGAGCTTGACATAGGATATATCGGACTTCCTCCTGCAATGATAGGAATTGACCGTGGTGTGCGGATAAAATGTGTCGCAGGCGGTCATGTTGAAGGGACGGTAATGATAGCCACCCCTGAATTCCTGACACTTGAGGAATCGAAGAGCGATGCCACACTTTTTTTGAATCAGTTTAAAGGACTAAAAATTGCCTGTCCGCCGGCAGGTTCCATCCATGATGTGATCATCAGGAACTTTACCAAAGAAGCTGAAGTTGAGAACGATATCGATGTCATCAACTACGAATGGGCTGACATGATACCGGAAGCCATAGCAGACGGGAAGATCAAAGTCGCTGTTGGAACACCACCGCTGGCAGTCGTAGCGAAGAGATGCTGCAATACGAGAATAGTCATCCCGCCTGAGAAACTATGGCCTGATAACCCAAGCTACGGGATAATTGCAACCGCCGACCTGATAGAAAACTCATCCGGCACTCTCCTGGATTTCATAAAACTGCACGCAAAAGCCTGTGACTATATTTCCGGGAACATCGAAGAAGCCTCAAGGCTGGTTGCCGATACGGTAGGAGTTGTTGACGCGGATTTCGTACGTGACGTGTATCAGGTATCACCCAAATACTCGGCGGGTATCTCAGAGAATTATGTAAAATCCACCATGCGTTTTGTGGACGTGTTGCATGAGCTTGGGTATATTTCAGGAAAACTTCGTCAGGAGGACATCTTTGACCTTCGTTTTGTGAAGGAATTGCAGCACAGGAAGTTCGTCGTTGGAGTTTCCAACAATGAAAAACTATAACTGCTATAGTGGCTATAGAAGGATATATGAGTGAAACAACTACAATACAAGTCAAAAAAAGTACCAGGGATGCTTTGCGTTCCATAGGCCATATGGGGGAGGATTACAATACAGTAATTGAAGGGCTCATCAGAGAGCATAATCGCAATGAACTTGTGGAATACAGCCGCAAGGTCGTGGCTGAGCGCAAGGATGAATTCGTGAGCATAGATGAGCTTTGAAGTTTTAGTTCTTCCTGAGCTTTTTACCAGACTTCCATCTGAAGTAAAAGATAACATAAAGTCAGCACTCAATGAGCTGCAAGAGCCTTTCCCCGGAACAGGAAGAGGCAGCAAGAAGGAGATAAAGGGTGCTGATGATGTTGCATATCGCCTGAGAGTGGGAAGCTATCGTGTTTTCTACCGGATAGATCGGGAAAACCACAGGGTCTACGTTTTTGATATTTTAACGGCAGAGCAGGCACATAAGAAATATGGGCGGTTATGAACTCAACGTCAGCATTTTGCTTCCGGACTGACTCTTCGTCCGTTACGTTAGCATCGTACCAGTAACTGGCAAGTATGCCAGGTTTGTCTATGTAATTCAAGTGAGAATTTCTGTGGAGCCGGAAAGCCTGCCCTCTTTAACAGAAGGCAGGAAATCTAACTCAACTGCTCACATGATCCGAGCACACAACCACAGACACACCTGATCTCGTAACGATCTTACATAAATCCTCGATTGTCTCGGAATATTGCTCGCTGTCAACCGGTATCCGCTTGAAAAAGGTTTCCCGTAGCAGATCATCATCCACAAAGATACAATGTGTACCCCGCATGGAAAGACGGTCATAATTGGCCTGTGCTTCTTCCTTTTTGTCTCCAGGATATCTGATAACCCTCGCCTTTACAACTTTGCATGCTTTGTCAGGGGATACCTGATTGTGTTTCGAGATCATACCTGCAGCAGCAGTCCGGTTGGTGAGGGGATCGATCACAATGAATGAACCTGTAGCCTTGTTCTTGGAATAAATGTCGGCAAATATCGGGGTTTTTAATTCAACCTTAACTTTTCCGATCTCATTTAAGTTCAGGAACTCCGAAGATCTCATGCTGATGTCGTCAGGATCAAACTCATGAAGTACTTCTTCAAAGTTTCCTTTCACCGTGCTGGTAGTATGCTTGATCAGATAATCTTTCCCGATCTCCATGGGAGCGCTATCCATCCATACTATATTTGCCTCCAGGTTGCCGGATATTGCAGGAAGGTCATCAGCCTTTGCGATCATATCACCACGGCTGATATCAATATCAGCCTCAAGGCAAAGGGTTACTGCCATGGGAGCAAAGGCATAATCGAGGTCCCCGTCATAAGTGACGATCCTCGAGATCTGACTCGTTTTCCCGGAAGGGAGGACTCTTACCTTATCTCCTTTGTGGATCACGCCTGAGGCTATTGTGCCACAATAGCCCCTGAAATCATCGCCTCCACCCCAGTTGACATACTGGACCGGGAACCTGAAATCCGTCAGATTGCGGCCACCGGATACATTTACGTTCTCCAGATAATCAAGTAATGTGGATCCCTTATACCAGGGCATATTGTCGCTTCGTTCGATGACGTTGTCACCTTTGAGGGCACTTATGGGTATATAGTAGATCGATTCTTCCGATAACTTATCGGCAAAGGCGTTAAACTCGCTCACAATATTCCCGAAAACTTCCTCCGAATAGTCTACCAGATCCATTTTATTGACCGCAACTACAAAATTGCGGATACCAAGGAGAGATGAGATGAATGAATGCCTTTTTGTCTGTGTTACAACTCCGTTCCTGGCATCAATTAGGATCAGGGCGAGAGATGCATTTGATGCACCTGTAGCCATATTCCTTGTATATTGCTCATGCCCGGGGGTATCGGCGATAATAAAACGCCTTTTCGGGGTCGAAAAGAATCTGTATGCGACATCAATTGTAATTCCCTGCTCCCTTTCCGATTTCAGACCGTCGGTTACCAGGGAATAATCGATCTCCTGGTTCCTATGGGTTTTCGAGAATGTCTTAATTAAATTCAGTTGATCCTCGAATATTGATTTTGAATCATGTAATAATCTCCCGATAAGGGTTGATTTTCCATCATCCACACTTCCTGCAGTGGCAAACCGTAACAGATCGATATTCTGATTCTGTTCGATCAAAGAGCCGGAACCCTTCAAAAGTATCCCTCCTTCTTCTTTTGCTCCATGGAACTATCCTGGTCGTGATCGATCACCCTTGTTATACGCTCGGAATGACGGGCAACCATCATCTCCTCGATGATCTTCGGCAGGGTGTCCGCCTCGGACCTAACCGCACCGGTACAGTAATGGCATCCCAGTGTCCTGAAGCGGCACATAACTTCCCTGACCTCTTCCTCGTGCTCATCCGTATAGACCGGAATCAGCTGGTTATTCTTCTCAATGACCGGTCTTTTCTTTGCGAAGTAAAGAGGAACGATCTCAATATTCTCATGGTAGATATATGTCCAGATATCAAGTTCTGTCCAGTTCGAGAGTGGGAATACCCTGATGGACTCCCCGGGATCTATCTTTGAATTGAAAAGATTCCATAATTCGGGTTTCTGGTCCTTCGGATTCCACTGGCCATGCCTGTCGCGGAATGAGTAGATCCTTTCCTTTGCCCTTGATTTCTCTTCGTCCCTACGGGCACCTCCAAAGGCTGCATCATAACCGCCTTCTTTCAATGCGTCAAGGAGTGCTTTCGTTTTAAGCTCGGCACAACATTTGACCGTTCCCACTGAAAGGGGATTTATTCCTCTCAGGAGAGCCTCCTCATTCCTGTGAACCCTCAGGTCCAGATTGTGTTTCTTTGTGTAGTGGTCCCT